>DATFMO010000537.1:0-12409 GCA_035266925.1 Sunxiuqinia sp.
GAAGATGTTAAACCACCGGTCCATTTGTAATTCATGTCAAGTCCTGTGTCTTCAACTTCTGTACCTAACTTAGGTTGTCCGGCTTCATCCACAATCATGTCTCCATAGTAAGCACTATTTTTGTCGGTTACATGTTGTGGGAGGTAGGTGTAATAAGTACCCATTGGTTTACCTTCTTCAGCATACATGTAAACAGCATCGTTTCCAGCAGAAAAGCTGTATATCGTAACTTTTCCTCCTTCAAGACTGGAAGGCATTGATATTACCTTGTTTCTGTTCATCGCAAAATTCACATTCAAATCCCACTGAACGTTTTTCGATTTAATAGGAGTTGTGGTCAACAGTAGCTCTGTACCTTTGTTCTGTACTTCACCAAAGTTAGTCACGAAGCTACTGAACCCAGTAGATGGATCTACAGGCAACGTGAAAATTTGGTCTTTGGTTTTCCGGTTGTAGTATGATGCATCAAGGCCAATACGACCATTGAAGAACTGCAAATTTAGTCCTAATTCAGCTTCAGAGGTCATCTCCGGTTTCAATGTTGTACTTGGAGCAGTTGTAGAGGCAATAAAAGAGTTTGTGCCGTTCATTGGGAAATTCGCGATGTCAAGTCCGTAATAGCCGTTAGCATAAGCTTGTACATAACGTGTACTGGTGTAGTACGGACTAGCATCGTTACCGGTTTTACCATAAGCCAAACGTGCCTTGCCGAATGATAACACCTTATTCTTCGGAAGTAATTCACTAAACACCCAGCTTAATGTCGCTCCGGGGTAGAAATAACTGTTACTTCCCAATGGCAAGGTTGAAGACCAATCATTACGGGCAGACAATCCAACGAAAATCATTTCTTTATAGCCCAGTGTCGCGTCTCCAAGTAGTCCGACTAAGCGACGTTTTGTTTGACCTTCACCTAAAAGTGATTTGGTAGAGCCGTTACTGAGATCCCAGAACCCGGTGTTAAATGTTAGAACGTCTGTTTGTCCTACCATAATCGTAGAGTAACGTTCATTTATATTGACACCTGCATCAGCGGTAATTGAAAAATCTCCGAATTTGTTGTCGTAATTAGCAAGAAAGTCGTGATTCAATTCATATGAGCGTCCATAACGTGCATATACATTACCGTCTTGGTTCATATTAGTTGGAGAATAACCGTAGTCTTCATTAATCAATGCAGCGTCATTTCTAATTTGTGGAACGCCGGTCTTAAAATCATAATCAGTATAGTCAAAGCCAAAGCGATAAGTAATGGTTAACCCAGTCATCGGCTTAATGTCTGCCTGCAACTTACCATATACCTGTTTTGAGTCCATATGGTTGTAATTGTTTGCCAGTGCCCAGTATGGGTTCGTAATACCATATGGTGTGTAATAGGCTTCAGGAGTATTAAATGGGCTGCTTAGATCTTTTTTGTCAACAATGGATACATCTCTTGGGAATTCATAGAGTCCATCAATAACAGAAGTTCCTTGGTAAGAGTTTACCAAATCGGTTTGCGACCGTGCAAGATTTACAGAAGACGAAACTTTAATCCAGTCAGTAGCGTCGAATGACGAACGATAGGCAATTGTATTTCTTTTATAAGAGTCTGCGCTGGTTGGCATAATACCATCGTCATCGGTGTGTGAATAAGAAACATAGTAACTGAGTTTGTTATCGTCAGAAACGCCGCTTAAAGCAATATTGTGGTTTTGTGACAAGCCAATGTCAAAGAAGTCTTTAATATTGTTCTTTAAGGCAGAATATTGGTGAATGAGCTGCTGATGATTCCAAATAGGACCGTAAACTTGTGTAGATCCATCCAGTCTTGGCCCCCAGGAACCATTCTCAATGTAGGTTTGAGTTCCATCCCATCCTTGTCCAAATTCATTTTGTAATTTTGGGAATACAGACATTTCACGAGCTTGAATTCCTCCATCATATTTAATAGAGAAATTTTTACCGTCCCCTTTGCTTCCTTGTTTCGTTGTGATCAAAATCACTCCATTGGCAGCACGGCTACCATAAAGGGCAGTTGCTGCAGCACCTTTTAAAATGGTCATAGATTCAATGTCACCGGATGCGATATTGGAAATACCTCCAATATTCATTGTCTGTCCTGCTTTATCCAGAGCATCGAGGTTAAGCGTGCTATTTTGCAATGGAACACCATCGACTACATACAGAGGTTGGTTGCTTCCATTGATTGAACTGAACCCACGAATTGTTACAGTGGTAGCAGTACCTGGATCAGAAGAAGAAGCGTCAACTTGAACCCCGGCAACTTTACCAGATAATGAATTGGTAATGTCTGTGTTCCGGTCTTTCAATTCGTCGTTCCCCACAGTTGTTGCGGCGTAACCTAATGACTTTTCAGAACGTTTAATTCCCATTGCGGTAACCACAACTTCATTAATACCAACAACATCTGGCTTCATTTGCACATTCATTGTATTTCCCGTAATCGAAACCTCCTGGGTTTGCATACCTACGAAAGAGAATACTAACGTTTTGGTGTCTTGTGGTACTTTAAGTACATATTTCCCATCAAGATCGGTGATTGTACCTAGCGTGGTACCTTTCACAGATACAGAAACACCAGGAATGGAACTTCCATCGTCCGCGGAAGTTACCACACCTGTAATTTCCTTGGTTTGAGCGTATATCGCTTGCAAACCAAAAGCAAATATTACAAGTAATAATGCGATTTTTTTCATAGAAATAATTTTAATAATTAAACAGCATCAATTTTTTCTCGTATATATATAAGGATAGTAAAATTTCAATATTTTCCCCCTTGAGAATAACTCGAACATTCATTCCCCCAAATGAACTGTTCTTCCGCTAAGTTGATATGAAACCTTCAATTTCAAATTCAAGTGTTAAAAAATCTTAACAAATACAAAAATATAAAAAAATTGAAATTACAAAAGTTTTGTTCAAAAAATCATTCTCAAAATTGATAAATGTCATATTTCTCTCAATTACTCTATTACCGATGCAAATCGACTTATATAGATGTATCGCTATATTAACGCCGACCTATAGGCTTATCAGAATTCATAAAACAAAATATTATTTTCAATTCCTGATGTCCATAGAATTGAGTAAACTAGCCATTAGACAATGATTAATGTCCCCCTTTGTTTGGTTCCAGACAGAACGGGCAATCCTTGTTCCCCCAAACTAAATTACCTCGAAATAAATTTGATCTTAAATCCTTCAATTTCGATCTATTATTTTCTCTGTACTAATTGTTAAAAAATCTTAACAAACACAAAAGTAAAAATTTCTAATTATCACAAAAATCTCAACAAAAATTGACAATTGGCGGAACATGACAAAAGTCATAGATGACTGAAAATCTATGACTTTAAGGTGCTATTTAACCGTTGTTGTAATGCTCTTTAATTCAGATTTTTGAGTAGAGTTGACTGTAGCGTTTAGAGCCACTATTTAGAAATATTCTAAATTAAAATAATTTAGTTAAATAGACGAGGTTTGGCACAATATACGTTTTGAATTGGGGGGTGTCCTTTTGGAAGTGTCCTTTTTCTTTCATGCCCCATTCTTTCCTTGGGGGTAGTGTTTTATTTTCTCCATTATTTGTGATGGCAACCTGGCTAATGCCGGTGTTGATTGCTCCGATAATGTCAGAATCCCAGGAGTCGCCTATCATGATGCTACGACTTTTTTTTGCATTGCAGGTTTTCAAGGCATGTTGAAAGATCCGGATATCGGGTTTCGGAAATTTGATTTCTTCGGAAATGAACACCCTCGAAAAATAGGGTTGCAAGCCGCTGCTTTCTATTTTTTTGTGCTGGACCTCACTAAAGCCATTGGTAATGATGTACATCTGGTAGCCTTTCCCTTTCAAATAATCAAGCGTTTCAATGGCACCGGGGAAAAGTTTGGTTTGCAATGGCATCAATTGCAGATACAATTCATTCATTTCGACAGGATCAATTCCCTCAATGTTGAAATATTCAAGGCTGTCCTTAAATCGCTTTTTGATGAGCTCTGGTTTGCTGATTCCTTGATTCCGATATGCTTCCCAAAGTTGTGCATTCACGTTCTCATAGTAGTCAAAGAAAGATTCGAAATCATCAATAATCGCTTTTAACTTCAGTTGATTGACCACCTCTTTCATGGCAAGTTTTGAGTTGGTCTCAAAATCCCAAAGGGTGTGATCAAGGTCAAAAAATAAGTGGTCGTATTTTCTCATCGTGATTTTTTTCGGGGGTGGGGCTATTTTTTCCCTTCCACAACCATAACAATTTCTCCTTTGACGGTTTTCGATTTGAAATAGTTCGCCAGTTCTACAAGCGTGCCGCGTTGTGTTTCTTCATAAATTTTAGTCAGTTCTCGGGAAACAGAGCCCAGGCGATCCGCACCAAAAAACTCTGCCATTTGTTCCAGACTTTTTACCAGCCGGTAGGGCGATTCGTAAAACACCATTGTCCGCTCTTCTTCGGCAAGCTGTTTTAGTTTTTTTTGACGTCCTTTTTTAGGGGGTAGAAATCCCTCAAAACAAAAGCGGTCGTTTGGGAGCCCCGAGTTAACCAGTGCTGGAATGAGTGCAGTGGCTCCGGGCAGGCATTCCACCTCAACACCGTGCTCAATGCAACTGCGAACCAGCAAAAAGCCGGGGTCGCTGATTGCCGGAGTGCCGGCATCTGAAATCAAAGCAATGTTTTCACCGCCAAGGATTCGATGAACGATGGATTCTGATGTTTTGTGTTCGTTGAATTTGTGGTGTGAAAACACTTTTTTCTGAATCTCAAAATGATGCAACAGTTTGGAAGAAGTGCGTGTGTCTTCCGCCAAAATCAAATCCACCTCTTTCAGGACTTTGATGGCCCGAAGTGTCATGTCATCCAGGTTGCCGATGGGAGTTGGTACCAGGTATAATTTTGCCATATTACTTTGAAAAACGTCGTTTTACGAGCTGTGCAAACTGAATGCTGATCTCGGTTTTCTTCCATTTAAAATTTGAATTCAAATAGTTGACCGCTTCATCCAGGTTGCTTGATTGGTCAATTTGCTGAATGGTTTTCCGAAACAGATCCGGATTGTTTTTGAATAATTCACGGGTAAATTGAAAGCGATCATTCAGTCCAATAGCTGTTTCCAGTTTATTAATCGGTGAACCGGCCAATTTTGCATCCAACCGTTTTCCTTCAATTAACAGATCATTCAGCGATTTCCCTTTCACAAAATTGTCGCCAACCCGTTTCTGTTGAGGTTCTTCTGTCTCATCCTCATCTGCAGTCTCATTCATGGTTGCTTCCGGTTCAGACTGATCCTCTACTATTTTATCCGGTTCAATTTCTTCGTCTTTGGTCGCTTCTTCCGGTTCTGGTTGCACTGGCTTTTCTTCAACAACTTCCTCTGACTTTTGCGCCTCTGTTTTTTCTTCCTGTTTTTCAACTACAGGTTCTTCTTTGGAAACTTCATGTTGTGCTTCTTCAACAACCTTTTCTTCAGGAATGACCGGCGATGAAACAGTCACCGGATGGGGTGGTGTGTTTTTGAACTGGGCTCGATTCAAATCGTTCAGGAACTCAAACTCCTGATAGACCAATTTCGACTTGCTAACAGCAATATCCAGCTCCAGTTTTGTCAAGTCACCGGAACTGTTCAACCCTGCTGCAATCTCGTTCAATTCTTCAAGGTCTTTCAATATAATTTTGATCAATTTGTCTTTTTCCATAATCTTTTACAAACGATTTAACCCGACATTTTCGTTACTTTTGTAAAAGTACTAAAATCTAAGACTGTTTCGAATTTGTTTTTGGGAATTGTTTTTAATGAATTAAGTTCTCAGGCAAGGAAAAATTGACGCGGCATGAGGGCTTAAGGCGTAAAAAGAAGCCAAAGGATAAAATCCAAACAGTCTTCCAAAATGAATCACGATCAATGTTTCTTGAAAGGGATGTCAGTCATCGAAAGAACGGTGGAATAATAGAAGTTATTGCTGGGGCCATGTTCTCGGGAAAAACCGAGGAATTGATCCGGCGGCTGCGGCGTGCACAATACGCCAGGCAACAGGTTGAGATTTTTAAGCCGGTGATTGATACCCGCTATTCTCAGGATGAGGTGGTATCGCACGATGAAAATTCAATCCAAAGTACACCTGTTGAAAACTCATCCAATATTTTGCTGTTGGCCGGTAATGTGGATGTCGTTGGCATTGATGAAGCCCAGTTTTTTGATAAAGGTTTGGTTGAAGTTTGCCAAAAACTGGCTAATCTGGGAACCCGGGTGATTATTGCCGGTTTGGATATGGACTTTCAGGGACGACCGTTTGGCCCAATGCCCGACTTGATGGCTGTTGCTGATTACGTGTCGAAAGTACATGCCATTTGCATGCGATGTGGCAGTGTTGCCCAGTTTTCGCACCGGCTGGTATCGAACGAAAAACAAGTACTTTTGGGTGAAAAAAGTGAATATGAACCGCTATGCCGTGAGTGCTACAATAAAGTAAATAATTCATGACAAGTTTTCCCATACAACAAGTCGCTTCCCTAGTTCATGGCCAATTGAAACAAGTTGGTAAAAGCTCATTGATGCCTGAAATTAGCAGTATTTCAATTGACAGTCGCACGTTGGTTGATGCTGATTCCTGTGTGTTTTTTGCATTGGTTGGTGAACGGCACAATGGGCACAATTACTTGTTGGAATTGTATGAAAAGGGAGTTCGCTGTTTTGTTGTTTCTGATTACCCGCAAACAGATTCTGCGTTTGATGGAGCATGTTTTATTGTTGTGGAAGATACTTTGCAAGCTCTGCAAGAACTGGCAGCTTATGTCCGGCAGCAATTCCAGTTTCCTGTTTTGGCAATCACCGGGAGCAACGGAAAAACCATTGTCAAAGAGTGGCTGTTCGAGTTGTTGGTCAGTCGGCTTAAAATTGCAAGAAGCCCCAAGAGTTACAACTCCCAGGTCGGAGTTCCGCTGTCAATTTGGAACATGGATGGTGATTTCGATTTGGGGATTGTCGAAGCTGGTATTTCAAAACCAAGTGAAATGACACGCTTGGCTAACATCATTCGACCAGAGATTGGCTTGATTACTAACATTGGTGATGCGCACCAGGAAAACTTTTCATCGTTGGAAGAAAAGCTGGAAGAAAAGCTTCAGTTGTTTGATGGCAGCGAGTTGTTGATTTATCGAGACGATCAGCCAATTATTCGGAAAGCCGTTCATGAAAAGTTCGACTCCACATCAACCAAATTGTTCTCATGGTCAACGGGGGACTCGAAAGTTGATTTATTCGTTGGATTAAAAAAAGAAAAGCAAACGACCCAATTGATTTTTCATTTAAAAGGGGAAAAGCAAGTGCTGACCATTCCCTTCACGGATGAAGCTTCCATTGAAAATACCTGCCATTGCCTGGCGCTGATTGCCTCCCAGGATTGGCTGAATACAACGGTGGCTGAATCATTTTCGAACTTGCAATCAGTCGCCATGCGCCTGGAATTGAAGCAAGGCATTAATAATTGTATCCTGATCAACGACTACTATAATTCCGATATCAACTCGCTTGAAATTGCGCTGCAGTTTTTGGGGCAGCAAACCAACTCATCCGGTCAGCGGAAAACCGTTGTTCTTTCCGATTTCAAACAGTCAGGTTTTCAGCCTGAAAAACTTTATACTGAAGTCAACCGATTGTTGCAATTGAATCAAGTCAGCCGACTAATTGGTATTGGGCAGGATATTCAACAAAATGGGTTGTTGTTTGATTTGAAAGCCATCTTTTACAACGATACACATGACTTTCTGGATGATTTTGACGAAGCTGATTTTAAGGATGAAGCCATTCTGATTAAAGGAGGACGCGAGTTTCGCTTTGAGCTGGTCGCCTCAGTATTACAAAAGAAATACCATCAAACACAATTGGAGATTAGTTTAAATACCCTGGTTGAAAATCTCAATTTATTCAAAGCAAAATTGAAGCCTGAAACCAGGGTCATGGTCATGGTGAAAGCGTTTTCGTATGGCAGTGGAACGGTTGAGATTGCACGGGCCTTGGAATTTCAGAAAGTCGATTATTTGGCGGTTGCAGTAGCTGATGAAGGCATCGAATTGCGACAGGCAGGGATTGAAACACCAATCATCGTGATGAACCCGGAAGAGCATAGTTTTGAAGCGATGATCGAATACCGTTTGGAACCCAATATTTATTCCATGCGGGTTTTTGAGCGGTTCAACAAGGCAGCGCGTAGTACTGCTGTTCGCGATTATCCGGTACATATTAAAGTAGAAACAGGAATGAACCGGCTTGGATTCTTGAATCCACAGGAATTGGAAAGAATGGCGGAAAAAATTCGGCAAGATGGCGTGCTGCGGGTGCAATCGGTGTTCTCACATTTGGCAGCCAGTGATGGGCCCGAACACGATAACTTCACCAAAGCACAATATGAACGATTTTTAGCTTTTGCTAAAAAAATTACCTCCCGGCAGAAACACAAAGTCTTTTTACACTTGCTAAATTCGGCAGGCATTGAGCGGTTCCCGGAGTTTCAACTGGATATGGTTCGTTTGGGAATAGGACTGTATGGCGTTTCGGCTACTCAAAACCTGGTTGTTCGGCCAATAGCCCGATGGACCAGTGCAATTTCGCAATTGAAGGTAGTTGAACAGGGAGAGACGGTTGGTTACAGCCGGATGGGCAAAGTGGATCACCCCAAGAAAATTGCGGTTGTTCCGGTTGGTTATGCAGATGGATATGATCGCCGGTTTAGCAATGGTGGTGCTAAAATGTGGGTGAATGGCTCGCTGGCGCCGGTTATTGGCAATGTGTGTATGGACATGACCATGATTGATGTCACTGGGATCGATGTTGAGGAAGGTGATCTGGTCGAATTGATGGGTGAACATGTGCATCTGAATCAACTAGCCACGTGGGCTGGTACAATTCCTTATGAAATCTTAACTGGAATTTCGCAACGCGTCAAGCGGATTTATTCACAGGAATAGGATGAGCCAAATAACTTCCAGCTACTGGCTTTTCCACCTATCCCAATTTGCTGATACGCTCCAGCTTTTGGATATCCAGGATACGGATTTTGCGACCGTCAATAGCAATTACTTTTTCACCCGCAAAGGTTGAAAGTGTACGGATGGCATTCGATGTGGTCATGTTTGAAAGATTGGCAATGTCCTCGCGTGACAGGAATACTTTCAGTGTTGCTCCGTCATTTTCGTAACCGTATTTTTCTTTCAACAACAAGAGCGATTCTGCCAAACGACCGCGGATATGTTTTTGCGTCAATGTTACTGTTCTGGAATTGGAAAAGCCAAGCTCGCGAGCCAGTTTGCGAAGCAGTTTAGCGGCCACGTCTGAATTTTTCAACATGTAATTGAAAAAGAAATCAGAGTCAACATGACAAGCGAGAGAGTCTTCCAGGGCAACAGCTGAACCATTGTGGTTTTCATCAGCTAATAACGCTCGATAACCAATGAACCCATTGGGTTTTGTCATGCGGATGATTTGCTCTCTTCCGCCAACACCTTCTTTGAAAATTTTGATTTTTCCTTCAATTAGAAATGAGAATCCAGAGGGTTTATCACCTTCTTTATAAATAAACTCGTTCTTTTTAAAATTGGCCAGGGTGATATGGTTCAGCAGTAGCTCTTTTTCTTCTGGAGTTAGTAAACTGAAAATCGACTTTGGATTCTCAAGCATCTCCTTAATCCCCATTTCGTGACTCAGCATATTTCCAATTTTATATGTTCTAGAGCATCAAAGTTAACTAATTTTAACAAATAAAAAACGTTTTTCTAACTTATTTTGCTCGCAAACTGTTGTTTGCTATTGGTGCTTTTTTAAGGGGATATTGTTGCTAAAAGTGCGATTTTTTTGTCAATCATACTTTGCAACGAGAGGCATTTTTCTTCCGAAGCCAAAAGCTTTCGAGCTGACCCTTAAAATTGGCGGTGCCTGAAATCTTTTATATTCGTTTTGATTGACCATTCTCGTGACTTTAAAAACCATTTCTGAATCGAAACCTTGTTCAATAATTTCTTTCGGTGAATTGTTGAGTTCGATGTATTTAAATAAGACATCATCCAAAATATCATAATCAGGAAGTGAATCGGTATCTTTCTGATCTGGGCGTAACTCTGCAGAAGGCGGTTTTACAATGCTATTGATTGGGATGATTTCCCGGTCGCGGTTGATGTAATGCGACAATTTATACACATCTGTTTTGTAGACATCGCCAAGAACAGCCAATCCACCGTTCATATCACCGTACAAAGTTCCATAGCCCACGGCACACTCACTTTTGTTGGTTGTGTTCAGTAAAATGTTTCCAAATTTATTGGAGACGGCCATCACCAGGATTCCCCGGGTTCGGGCTTGAATGTTTTCTTCAGCAACACCAGGAGGAAGATCATTAAAAATAGGGTTCAGTTGTTTCTCAAATTCGGTAACCATGTTTTGAATGGCGATGGTGTCATGCTTAATTCCTAAATTTTCCGCCAGCTGCACAGCATCCGCCACACTGTGATCGGATGAATATTGCGATGGCATCAACACTCCGCGGACATGTTCCTTGCCTAAGGCTTCCACAGCCAATGCGCAAACTAGTGCTGAATCAATTCCGCCCGACAATCCCAATACTGCATCTTTGAAACCCATTTTGGCAAAATAGTCGCGAATACCAAGAATCAGAGCCTGGTGAATTTTGGCAATGTAGTCGGTTTCCTTTTGTTTCTTTGGTGTTGGATTTTCAGTGTCAACAACCTGGAAGTCTTCTTTGAAATAGTCCAACTCAACCGGAATAGTTCCGTCCTTTTGCAAGTAAAAAGACCCGCCGTCAAACACAATTTCAGTTTGTGCCCCGGTTTGGTTGACGTAGATAATGGGCAGCTGGTATTTGATGGCTTTCTTCACCAATATATCTTTTCGCCAGCTTTCCTGGTTGTATGAAAACGGCGATGCCGAAATGTTGATGACCACATCAGGGTTCAGTTTACTCAACTCTTCCAGGGGCGAACGGGTGTACAGCTTGTCTTTCCCAAATTCGTTTTGGGTGGGCTGCTCATCCCAGACGTCCTCGCAGATCGTCAGAGCCAGCCTTTTACCATTCAACTCCACAACATCAAACTGGCGGTTAGGCTCGAAGTGGCGATATTCATCAAAAATATCGTAAGTTGGCAACAGTGATTTGTGCCGCACTGCGTCTACTTTTCCATCTTTCAACAAGAAAGCTGAATTGAATAGCTTTTTCCCTCTTGGACTGGTGTTGATACTGGGTGCACCAACAACGGCAGCAATTCCGGTGCAGGCTTTCGCCACTTTCTCCACTGCCTGCTCCGCTTTTGCAATAAACTCTTTTCGCTCAAGCAAATCGTGCGGGTAGTATCCGCTAACAGAAAGTTCTGAGAAAACAACGAGCTCAGCACCTAGCCGTTCCGCCTTTTTGATGGCGTCAATCATTTTGTTGGTATTGGCCTCAAAATTGGCAATATGATAGTTGAGTTGCGCTAATGCAATTTTCATAGGTATTTGCTTTTAAGTGAGCAAAAATAAGGGAAAAAGAATAAACAGCTGTTTGTTTATTAGAAAACCAATCCAAGTTTAAGAACAAGTGAATTTAAAGTTGTCTTATCGTCAAATTGTTTGTTTGAAGTCACATCGATAAAGCCGTTTTTATAGATGATACCCAGTGAAATGGCATTGTTACCACCCAAATCAAAATTGGAACCAACGCCCATGTTCAGAGCCAGGTTGAACAAATTCACTTCATCATTGATGTTGGATTTGTCAAGCACATCATTGCTACTGCTGCCTTTCGCCTGGATATTGATGAAGTTTGAAAAACCAAATTGGCCCCAATAGGACCAGCGTCGGAAGTCACTGGTGCGTAACTTGATGGCCACAGGAATTTCGACGTATTTTAATTGATACTTAAATGTCGTTCCGGATGGAAAACTTTGATTCGCAAAAAAGATGTCTCCTGAATTGTAATACCTGATGTTGCCTCCGGTGTTGTTGATTAAAAGCCCGGTTGTCAGGGCATATTTGCCGTTGGGATCGAAAAAAAAGTCGGCGTTCACACCGTAGTCGAAGCCCATGGCAACTTTGCCGGATTCAACACCTTTTAAATCGGAATTCATCCAGCTGATGGAAGGACTAGCAGTAAATGATAAACGTGTTTTACGCTGTGAAAAAGCTGGTTGACTCAGTAATAAAATGAGCAGGAACAAGCCTGATAGTTTCAAAAATGGTTTCATCGTTTGTTGTTTTCTGTTTCTAAGAACGGAGAATTCGAGTACAAATGTATTGCAAAGCTCTAATATTCTGCAAAAATAGACAATCTGCTTACGATAAAAAGATTGAATTTCACAAGAAGTTTAAAGTAGACAAAAAATTTGACCTATGACCAACAGCATTATATTCGGGGACTTTCGATTTT
>DATFMO010000538.1:0-2311 GCA_035266925.1 Sunxiuqinia sp.
TGACGTGATAAACCGCTCCACCGCGTCCACCAATGGTATATCGCCCAAAACCTTCGGCGCCCGGGAAAGCAGGTGTGTCTTCTGCAAATGATATGCTGGAGACCATTAGCAAACAGATCACCGCTAAAAAGTTTAAATAATTGTTTAATTGATTTCGTTTTGACATAGTTATCTAAATTTAATTATCAACGTAAAACTGTTCTATTCTATTCTGGTTTTAAAAATCAAACCCATGATGCAATAAATTGCGTATAAAAATAATTCATCACATGAGTTTTGAATGACGATTTTTGTATTGAAAACAGGTAAAAATTGACACGCTCGTAATTCCATGTAATTGCACAAACACAAACATTTTACTGTACACCAATCAATTGCTTTCAAAACAGTTGATTTTACCTATCAAATGGCAAATGTTTTTTGCCAAGGTATGCGAATTTACCATCCTTTGACCAAAAAATTAGAATCCCAGGAAAAGAATTTTATTCCTAGATACCCGTATAAAGTTTTGAAATGCTTTTGATGGAAAGCTCTATTGAAGAAAAAATGGCCAAAAAAGTTGATCAATTTTAGTTGATCAGCCTCTAATACAAAATCGTGATTAATAGTTGTAGTCGTTCAAAAATTCTAATCGCGAACTCACTTGTTTGATCCACTCACGAGCCATCAATTCGTGGCCAAACACACGTGGGTGGATACCATCCCAAATCCAATAGTCGATTGGCGCTTCCTTCATTGCCCGCTCGAATACTGCGGGGAAGTCAACCAGTATGGCGTTAAATACTTCGCCAAGCTTTTTCACTACTTCGGCACGTGCAAGAACTTTATCTTTCCACAAGTCGAAGTTCTCCTTTCGTGCCCCAACGGGGAAAACCCAGGGAAGCCCCAGCACAAAAAGGATGTTGGGATTTTGCGCTTTGGATTGTGCCAATAGGTTCCGGTAGCCGGATTCAAATTGGGCCAGATCCTGCGCTTCGGGGTTTTTATTGACAATAGCGCCCACATCATTAATTCCAACCAACAAACTGAGTACATCCGGCTTCAAATCCAAAGTGTCTTTCTGCCAGCGTCTTTCCAAATCAGGTACTTTGTCGCCGCTAATCCCCCGGTTGTAAAATGAAAAACCGGCCCGCGGAAAATCGGCCCCAACGCGGCTTCCAATGGCAAACACATAACCATGCCCCAAAATGTGGTTCGGGTCGGCATTTCTTCCACGATTTCCATCGGTGATGGAATCGCCCTGAAATAAAAAGCGTAATCCTTTATCCTGGTTAGAAACTGTTTGTGTTTGTTTGGCTAAAACCGGACTTGCCGCTAATCCTGTCATTGCACCAGCAATTCCTGCTGACTTAATAAACCGCCTTCTTGAAAATCCTGAGTCACTCATTTTTATTCGTTTAACTATTTTTCAATGTTGAATATTTCTTGTCACAATCCATTAATACATCGACCAACTTTTGGGGAATTCTTCCGGTTTTATCCGGCGGAACGTTCAGCAAAAAATTGGCTCCCCGTTCCTTTGAAATTAGCCGCATGCCCAATACTTCATCGGCACTTCGAAGTTGATTCTCCTCTTTCCAAAACCAAGTGTAGCATAAGGTGTCACAAACTTCACCTGGGATGTAAAAATCTTCATCTTCGCCTTTGTAATTTTTCACTGTGAACCATGGATTGAAGCCATCGCGGGAAGGTGGAAGCGAGCGTTCCATAGAAACCAGATCAGTTGGCCACGAATAGTCCGTCCTGATTTGGTGGTTTTTCCCAACACCTCCATTCATCATGATCAAAGTATTGGGTTGTAATTTTGCAATCTGGTTATATTGCGCCTGACGTTCTTCGTGACTCAACATGCCCGGAATATCGATCCACATTTCACCAATTTTTCCATATTGCGTCAAGAGCTCCTCAACCTGATTTCGTTGAAACTCGCAATACTCAGCTGTGGTGAATTTGTTCTCCCAAGCCACGTTGCTGGGCGTTGCAGAACCAAACAAATGATGATTGTCCCACGAGCAATAATAAAATCCGGGAATCATTCCATACTTGTCGCAAGCTTTTACAAAAGCCTCAACGACGTCGGTCTTATTGCCGGAGTTCCCCACATGGTAATCCGTAAATTTGCTTGGCCAAAGACAATGACCGGAAACATGCTTGGTGGTGAGTACAAGGTACCGCATACCAGCATCGCGAGCCACCTGCACCCATTGATCCACATCCAGTTTTGTCGGGTTGTAAAGGGAATTTGGATCCTTCCCCGTCCCCAGTTCTTCGCCGGAAAACGTGCTCATCCCAAAATGGATAAACATCCCAT
>DATFMO010000539.1:0-3166 GCA_035266925.1 Sunxiuqinia sp.
AATGCTGCTTGCTCTGTTTTAACAACTCATAAAAATGCACCGCCTGATAGGCAGAATAGGTATACCCGGCATGAGGGACAACACCGCCAATCAACGGATGTATGGCTAACTTTAAGGCGATGGTGTTTTTCTCCTTTTCATAAACGCCTTGGATCAAATGATTCAAACCTGCTGCTGAATTGGGGTAGAATTTTCCGTCAAATATGGCTTTTCGAATGGAATGATTCATGATTCATCTCTTTTATCACGTGAGTCTTACATTGCACACATCTCCCCGTTTCATCAATCCCTTTCTTGCGAATAGAATAAGCATTGCGGGCAATAAGTTTTTGACCGCAATGGGGGCAAAAAGTATCGCCATGATCACCTGCTGACATATTGCCCAGGTAAACATGACCCAAATGGTTTTTAGCGATATCCCAAAGTTTAAACATCGTATCTGATGGCGTAGGAATCAACTTCAATTTATATCCCGGGAAATAACGAGAAAGATGCAAAACAGTCGACTTCCCCAATTTATCAGCGATCCAATGGCACATACTTTCAAACTCCAGAGGATCATCGTTCAAGCCAGGAATAACTAAATTGGTTACTTCCAGATGATTCCCTGAATCAGCTATTTGCAACAATGAATCCAAGACCGGAGCAAGACGGCCTTTACAGTATTTCCGGTAAAAAGCAGGATTAAATGCCTTTAGATCAATATTAAAAGCATCCATGTGTTTCAACAGATGCTTCAAGGGTTCTTCATTGATGTATCCATTGCTGACCATAATCGTTGCCAATCCAACTCTTCGGCACATGATTGAAGTGTCCAGCATAAATTCATAGTTGATGGAAGGTTCATTGTAGGTGAATGCGATTCCAACATTCCCGTTGGTATTCATAGCCAGGTTCACCAACTCTTCCGGGCTGAAATGGTGCGAACCCCGCTCCTCCGGGTGCTTGCATTGAGAAAGACTGTAGTTCTGACAAAACACACAATGAAAGTTACAACCGGCTGTTCCCACTGATAAAATTTTCGTGCCGGGATAAAAATGATACAAGGGTTTTTTCTCAATGGGATCCAGGTTGATTGCTGCGATCCTTCCGTAAACATCGGAGATCAGTTTTCCTGCGTGATTACTGCGCGCATGACAATTACCCCGCTTCCCCGGCTTGATCGTACAATTTCGCGGGCACAAAAAGCATTGCACCACATCTTGTCGAACCGTGGAATAAAAACTTGCTTCATGTTTTTCCTGTACTGCCTCCATAGCCTGTTCTGTTGAATTCCTTTTTCATATACGTAGGCATCGTCCAAAAGGTAGTTTTTTTCAAGTCGAATATTTCTTCTTACCATATGATATTCAGCACAAAAACATGAATTTGATCCTTTTTTAAACCATCAACATGTAATTTATTTGCTATAATGATACTCATTCATTTAGAAAACAACTTTACAAAATGACAAGTATGAAAAAATTAAGCCTGAAAACAAACATCGTCTTGATGACTTTTGTGATGGTTTTGGCAAGCCTGAATGGCTACAGTCAAAAATTACGGGAAGACATCGCAGACAAGTACAAATGGAATGTGACTGATATTTACAAAACAGATGCAGCCTGGCGGACTGATCTCGACGACCTGAAAGCCAAAGTCAGCCAGGTTGATCAGTTCAAGGGAACTTTGACACAATCGGCATCTAACTTATTGAAATCGCTGCAATTTAGCTCCAACATTAACAAGCAAGCCAACAAATTGTATCTCTACGCCAGCATGAGATCTGATTTAGATACCCGCGCGATGAAATACAACGGGATGAAACAGGAAATGCAACAGTTATTTTCAGAATATGGCGCTAAATCGGCTTTTATAAAACCTGAAATTTTAAAAGCTGACTGGAGCACTATTGAAGGTTTCATCAAAGAAGAGCCTAAATTGGAAGTTTACCGTCATGATCTGGACGACCTTTTCCGCACCAAATCACACTCGTTGAGTGAGCCTGAGGAACGCATCATGGCACTGTCATCAACCGTAACGTCTGTGCCCGAAGATACTTATGGAACCTTTGCCTACGGAGAAATGCCAAAACCTGAAGTCACTTTGACAGACGGCAAAAAAGTAGCTATTGGAAGCGCTGAATACAGCTTTTACCGGTCAGCTCCTAACCGACAAGACCGCGAAATTGTTTTCAATGCCTATTGGAACAATTACGCCAAATTTAAAGGAACCTACGGCGAACTGCTGAATGGACAGGTGAAAGGTGATATCTTCCGTGCCAAAGCACGCCACTACAATTCAGCGCTCGAAGCATCGCTAAACCCAAATAATATTCCGGTGGAAGTGTATCACAACCTGGTAGACAATGTGAATAAAAACCTGCCAACGTTTTATCGCTACCTGAAACTGAAAAAGCGCATGATGGGAGTTGACACCTTGAAATACCTTGATTTATATGCGCCGGCCGTAAAAAATGTGGAGTTGAAATATACCTACGACGAAGCCACAAAACTTGTAGAAGATGCTTTGAAACCGCTGGGCACCGATTATGAGGGAACTGTTGAAAAAGCAATCAATAATCGCTGGATCGACGTTTATCCAACCGAGGGCAAACGTTCGGGCGGATACTCAAACGGCGCCTTTTACGACGGTCACCCATTCATCTTACTGAACTATACCGGTTTGTATGACGATGTCAGCACCCTGGCCCATGAGCTGGGACACACCATGCAGAGCTATTATTCCAACAAAAAACAGCCTTATCCAACAGCCAGCTACGTAACTTTTGTAGCCGAAGTCGCTTCAACCTTTAACGAAGTACTGCTTTTCGATTATATGATCAAGCATGTGAAAGATGACAACGTGAAGTTATCGCTGTTAATGAATTGGCTCGACCGTTTCAAAGGAACCTTGTTCCGCCAGTGCCAGTTTGCCGAGTTTGAAATGAAGATTCACGAGGCAGGCGAAGAAGGCAAACCGCTGACCGGTGATTCCTTCTCAAAAATGTATGACCAAATTGTGAAAAAATACTATGGACACGATCAGGGCATTTGTTATGTGAATGATTACATCGACATGGAGTGGGCGTACATTCCTCACTTCTATTACAACTTCTACGTGTACCAATACAGCACTTCATTTACTGCCTCTATCACATTGGCCGAAAAAGTGATGAGTGGCAACA
>DATFMO010000540.1:0-8576 GCA_035266925.1 Sunxiuqinia sp.
TCACATTCAGGAGGGGTGTTTTTTCAGTTGGCTAGGTGTTTTGCGAGTGATTGCAATGGCCTTCCGAACCGGACTTGGCAGGGCTTTTGGCGACCGGCACCGCCCAGTTGCCTGTTTCAATGATTACCCCGAAGTGAACTTCTGTTGAAAGCTTATTTAACAATCTTGGGGGATGATTGAAATATAGTTAAATTCATGTGGTTTTTTAAGATAATGGCATATACACATACCGAATTCGGGGTGTAGATGTCCTTCTTGTAAAAATATAAGCGAAATATTATGTACATGGTGCATATACCGGTTTTATCCATCATTATTAACCTTTCCACAACTGATCGATATCAATTATTTTTTCTACTTTTAACAATAATGTATCTCAACGATGGATAAAATACGAATATGGTATGCCCCTATAAATTTCCCCGCGTAATTAAGATAATATATATATTCTGAAATTTATAAAATGCGACAGACTCCAAGGCGATATTGGGGTGATAATATAGGTAGTATTATCAACAGTTATTTTTATCGCAGAAGCCATTATTTTAGGAAAGATAAAGTGAGGAGAATTATAAAAACAGATTTTAAACAATAAAAGAGCCCGAATTACCGGGCTTTTTTTATGGTATCAACTTTATAAGTTCCAGAATTTCTTTATCCGTAAGGTTTTCCATACCGGTTTTATTAAATACGGGAGGCAGGTAAAACAGTATCATTTTTGTAAACGAGATGTGTTATCACTCTTACTACACCAGATTTGCCTATACCTTTGCCTTGCGATGGCAAGGCGCATTTTGTAACAATCATGACCGATTGAAGTTCCGTTGGACGGTTCTTCTTTTAGTTCTGAGATAAGCGTTTGAATTTCTTCAGAATGTCTTTCACGGCATTTTTATTGATCGTGAAACCCATCATTTTGAGTTTGATGTAATCGGAGGTGAAGAAATAGTATCCGAATCGTGGATCGTCTTCACCAACATTTCGTGAGCCGGAGCTCGAATCTTTAATCAGGTACCAATCCATGCCCGTGTTGTGGTAGTTCTCCAGAACACCAATTAACTGCATGCCATGATCATCGGTTGTGGATCCGTTTGAAAAGCGGAACTCACGGGCATCGTCGTTAATATAGGCCGACGGAATATCATAGTCAGGCACCATGGCGCAGTTGGTTTCGCGGCTGAAACCCGATTCCGAAACGTCGCCACCAATACTCATTGTGTATCCTTCTTTAATGGCTCTTTTCACAATTTTCATGAACACATCCAGCGGAACATTGTAATAATCTTTGCTGTGCCACCAGTTGTCAGGCACGGTGTATTCTACCTTTTGCCAGTACGGTTCTTGTTTGTAGGAGAGTATTTCTACGTAATCGTTTGGATTCAATTTCAAATAGTCGGTCATGTACGATTTTGGCGTGTATTTTTGACCATCCACAGTGAATTCTACCGGTGGTTTACCGATGTAGTGGTTCATGATATCTTTAATGGTTTCCAGTCCAAAGTCCATGTTCCACGAGTTATTTTTCTTCATCGATTCCAGGAAGCTTTTCATCTCAGCAACCATTTTCGCATGGCTATGAAATATGCGCCCATCAATCAGTCCGGTGTAAGTATCGTATGGAACGGCGCCATACATGTTCATGATGCGGGCCACTGCATTTCCTTCCGAACCTTCGTCGAAATTCGAGTCACCGCGCTTTTCAATGTAACGGCGTGCTTTCTCAACGTATTCCCAATATACCGTGTAGATTTCAGATAAGTTCAGCTGTTTCCCGGTTTGTCGGTAAACTTCCGATTCGTAAAAAGAGGTGGTTGAAAAGGCCCAGCAAGTACCCGCATTTCCTTGCGAGATAGTTGGCTCGGACCAAGCTGTTTTGTACAAGGAAACATCGTTCGGAAGGTCCATTTTGGATTGATCCATCACAAAACGTTTGTACGGTTCTGTTTCTTTCATCTTTTCGTTCACCGCATTCACGTCTTTCATGATGGACTCGTAGTAATAACCTTTCCCTTTTTGCTCGACAATTACTTTTCCTTTGTCTTCATTTTTCTGGGCCATGCTGCTAAAAGTCATCAAAATAGCCCCAAGTGTAAATAATTTTCTAAGTCTCATATTCGTTTCAAAAATTTGGGCAAAAAATTAAAAATTTATTGGAAATAGGTAACTGATCAATGTCAGTAATTACAGTTTTTATCATTTTTATTTTTGCAGAAAACGTTATTAATCATCAGATTTAAAGTTAATCGACTGGTTAAAAGTTGATTGAAAACGGTATTGATATTTGTTCAATCTGTTTTTCACTTTGTCCAATTTCTATTACTTTAGAATCCTTTAATTTGAGCTCGAAATAATGAAAATACCCGCTAATCTTATTGAAAAGTACAATGTCCCGGTTCCGCGCTATACCAGCTATCCACCTGCCAATTTTTTTGACGGTGAATTTGTGACCGGCGACTATTTAAAAGCTGTTGTTGATTCAAATCAAAAACAACCTCAAAATATTTCCATTTACCTGCACATTCCGTTTTGTACCCAGTTGTGTTTGTATTGCGGTTGCAATACGCATATCACGAAGGATAAGGACATGATGGAGCGCTATATGGAAGCTTTGAAAAAGGAAATCCACTCAGTGAATAAACTGATTGACCACGATCGAAAGATTTCGCAAATCCACTGGGGTGGAGGAACGCCGAATGTTTTACCGGCCAGTTATATTGGTGAAATCATGGCGATTTTTGCCTCGGAATATCAATTT
The DNA here is from genome assembly GCA_035266925.1 of Sunxiuqinia sp. Lineage (GTDB taxonomy): Bacteria > Bacteroidota > Bacteroidia > Bacteroidales > Prolixibacteraceae > Sunxiuqinia. The sequence continues at coordinate 2,756 of DATFMO010000540.1, forward strand.
ATTGAAAAGCCCGAAATTGCCATTGAGTGCAATCCGGCGCATTTGGATCAGGAATACATTGACCAATTGGTGTCGTTTGGATTTAACCGAATCAGTTTGGGCGTTCAGGATTTTCAAGAGAAGGTGTTGAACGCCGTGCATCGGGAAGTACCAACAATCCCCATTCCTGAAATGGTGAAGATGATTCGCCAGCACCGGGGAGTGGCGGTTAACCTCGACTTTATTTATGGCCTGCCTTTCCAAACGGTTGAGTCGTTTAAAACGACGATCGAAAAAGCAATTCAGGTGAATGCGGATCGGTTGGTTACCTTCTCGTATGCGCACGTCCCTTGGGTGAAAAAGGCCCAGAAAAAGCTTGAAGAATACGGTTTGCCGTCAGCTGATGAAAAAGTGGAAATGTTTGAAGAAGGCTGGCGTTTGATGACCGATGCCGGGTACATTCCAATTGGATTGGATCATTACGCCAAGCCCGACGACAATTTGGCCGTTGCCTTGAAAAGTAAAACCTTACATCGTAACTTCCAGGGATATTGTACCCGCGAAACTACCGGACAGGTGTATGCTTTTGGCGTTACCGGAATCAGCCAGTTGGAAGACGTTTACGCGCAAAATGTGCGCACTGTCAAGGAATACATGGAGCTGGATGAAATCCGCATTGTGAAAGGATACGCGCTCACGAAAACAGATAAAATTATTCGCCAGATCATCAATGAGATCATGTGCAACCAATACTTATCCTGGAATCAAATTTCAGAACAATTTGATATTCCGGTTGATGAGTTGAAATCCTTGCTGAAATTTAAAGAAGAGAAGCTGGACGGCTTCGTGGCTGATGACTTGTTGAGCTACAATACGGAAGAAATTTTCATTACCGATCTCGGTCGTTTTTTCCTCCGCAACGTTGCTGCTGTCTTTGATGTGCGATTGGAAGGAAGTCTCAAAAAATTCTCAAAATCAGTTTAATCCATGGGGAAAAAAGTTGCTGTAATTGGCGCCGGTTTAACAGGTTTGACAACCGCTTTTTACCTGAAAAAGAAAGGTGTTTCCTTCCAGGTTTTTGAGCAAGCGAATCACGTTGGTGGTGTGATACAAACGGTTGAAAAGGATGGCTTTATATACGAAAACGGTCCCAGCACCGGCGTTTTGGGCCAGCCTGAAGCAGCTGATCTGATCGAAGAACTGGGTGATGCCTGTGAATTGGAAATTGCTGATGAGGATGCCAAAAATCGTTGGATTTGGAAGGGCGATCGCTGGCATGCGCTACCATCCGGACTTGGAGGCGGAATCAGTACGCCATTGTTTAGCTGGCACGACAAAATTCGAATTTTGGGTGAGCCATTCCGCAAGCCGGGAACTGATCCCAATGAATCATTGGCGCATTTGGTACGCCGGCGAATGGGCGAGAGCTTTCTGAAATACGCTGTCGATCCATTCATTTTAGGAATCTACAGTGGCGATCCCGAAAAGTTGGTTGTCAAATATGCCTTGCCAAAATTGTACAACCTCGAACAAAAATATGGCAGCTTCATTGGCGGCTCCATGAAAAAAGCCAAGGAGCCCAAAACCGATTGGGACAAAAAAGCCACCCGGCAAGTTTTCTCGATGAATGGGGGCTTGAAATCATTGATCCAAGCGCTGGAATTGAAAATTGGTTCTGAAAATATTCGTTTGAAATCTACAGGATTGACCGTTTCCAAGGATGGTGAAAAATTCATTGTTGCCGATGGATCCGGTTTTAAAGAACCGTTTGACGAAGTGATCTCAACGGTTGGTGGACACGCTTTGCGCAAGCTTTTTCCTTTTTTGCCGGAGCAGCAACTTCAAAAAATTGAAGCCATGACTTACGCCAAAGTGGTGCAGGTTTCCGTTGGCTTCAACAAGTGGGAGGGAATCCCCATCAAAGCTTTTGGTGGATTGGTTCCATTTCACGAAAAACGGGATGTGCTTGGTGTGCTTTTTCTTTCGTCATTTTTGAAAAATCGCGCACCGGAAGGTGGGGCATTACTTTCTACTTTTTTAGGCGGTGTTCGCAGGCCGGGAATGGTTGACCTTCCGGACGATAAAATTAAAAAGCTCGTTGAAAAGGAGCTAAAGTTTATGATGCAATTAACAAAATGGGAACCAGATTTGTTGGTAATAAACCGCTATCAACATGCGATCCCGCAATACAGCTTTGAATCGGCTGATCGACTGGCTGCTATTGACGAATTGGAAAACACTCACAAAGGCCTGATCCTTGGTGGAAATATTCGCGATGGCATCGGAATGGCCGACCGAATGAAGCAGGGTCGAGGATTGTCTGAGCGTGTTGGTTAGTAAGAGCAAAACCAAAAGTCAACCAATCAGTGATGAGAAAAAAACAAATTGCATCCACTTACCGGAAATTACAGCAACAAATTTGCAAGCAGTTAGAAACAGCCGACGGAAAGGCAACGTTTAAAACGGACCATTGGGAAAAGGAAATCGGCGAAGGTTTCAGCATGGTGTTGCAGGATGGTGATGCAATTGAAAAAGCTGCAGTGAACTTTTCAGCGGTTGCAGGAAAAGTGAGTGAACGGATGCGAAGAGCACTCCACATCGAAGATGGTGATGAATATTTTGCTACGGGAATCTCCTCAATTGTTCATCCACGCAATCCTCATGTTCCCATTATCCACATGAATGTGCGTTACTTTCAGTTGAACTCAGGTAAAGCTTGGTTTGGTGGTGGAATTGATCTCACACCACACTATGTTGATAAAAAAGAAGCAGCCTGGTTTCATCAGGAATTGAAAAAGGTTTGTGATCATTACGACGCCAATTTTTACCCGGAATATAAAAAGTGGGCAGACGATTATTTTTTTCTGCCTCATCGCGATGAAACGCGGGGCGTGGGCGGCATCTTTTTCGATCACCAGGATGGCGCTTCGGATGAACAGTTTGAGAAATACCTGGCGTTCACCAGCAAGCTTTCAAAAACCTATCCACGGGTGTACGTTGAATTGTTGAATGCCAACCGGCATCGTTCGTTTACGGAAGCAGAAAAGCAATGGCAAACCCTGCGTAGAGGCCGTTACGTCGAGTTTAACCTGCTGTATGACCGGGGAACAAAATTCGGGTTGGAGTCGAATGGACGCACCGAATCCATCTTTTTGAGTATGCCGCCGATGGCAACATGGACCTATGACTACCAAGCTGAAAAAGGATCGAAAGAAGAGGAAACACTTCAATTACTGAAGAAAGATATTGACTGGCTGAATATTGACTGATGAAATTATTCAGCAGGTGACTTCAAGTCATCTGCTGAGTTAAAAACAAACCTTATGGACAATTCGAAAAGAACCGCCGTTTTATTGGTGAATGTTGGAACACCAGACGAGCCCAAAGTATCCGCAGTGCGTCGCTATTTGTTCGATTTTTTGAACGATCGGCGAGTGATTGACTTGCCTTTGATTCCGCAAAAAATCCTGGTGAATTTGATCATTGTTCCATTCAGGGCACCAAAATCCACCAAGCTTTACCAAATGTTGTGGACCGAAGAAGGTTCGCCTTTGTTGGTTAATGCCGAAAAGAACAAGCTGAAGCTGCAGGTGGCGTTGGGTAATGATTACGAGGTGTTCATTGCCATGCGTTATCAGAATCCTTCGTTGAAAAAAGTGTTGCATCAAATTCGCGACGAACGGTTTGGAAAGTTGATTGTCATTCCAGTGTTTCCGCAATACGCTTCTTCAACCACCGGAACAATTGCCGAGTTTGTCAACAAAGAATTGGCTAAATGGACGGTGATTCCGGAAATTCGCATGGTGAGCCAATTTTACGATCATCCAACGTTTGTGAAAGCGTTCACTGATCGCATCAAGCAATACAAGCCAGAAACCTTCGATCACATCATTTTTTCGTATCATGGATTGCCCAATCGGCAGGTTGATAAAGTACACCAGGAGATTTCATCAACCGTTTGCACCTGCGAAAAAGCGTTGCCTGAACATGGTAAGTATTGCTACAAAGCTACTTGTTACCAAACAACACGTCTGTTGGCTGGTTCGCTGAACTTGAAGTCCGGCGATTATTCCGTTTCGTTCCAATCGCGCCTGACCAAAAACTGGCTGAAACCGTTTACCGATGAGTTGTTGATTAAGAAAGCGAAAGAAGGCGCCAAACGCATTTTAGTGGTCGCCCCGGCTTTTGTCGCTGATTGCCTGGAAACGACTGTTGAAATTGGCATTGAATACCAGGATTTGTTTGTTGAAAACGGTGGTGAAAAAGTCCAGTTGGTAGAAAGCCTCAATGATCACCCGATGTGGATTGAAACACTCAAGGAGATTATTCAGTAATCAATTCCCAACAGGGGCTGCATATCGAGTAATTCATTCAAATAGAACATCTTTTAGGACGTGCGTGTTAAAACTGAAAGTAGTTACACCAATAATTCACAGCGTCATGTTTCAAAAAATATTGAATACGAGTCATTCTAAGGCAACCGTTCTTATTCGGTTGATGGTCGGCATTGTTTTTCTTTCCGAAGGCCTGCAAAAATTTTTATTTACTGCCCGTGGTGTCGGACGTTTCGAAACAATTGGTTTTCCTTCTCCGGAATTTTGGGCTTCATTTGTGGGAACTTTTGAGGTTCTTTGCGGCATTCTTATTTTGCTCGGACTTGTAACTCGCCTGGCAAGTCTTCCATTGATAACCATTATGATTGTAGCCATTTCATCCACCAAAATCCCCATTCTTCTTGATCATGGTTTTTGGGCGATGATGCATGCTGCCCGAACTGATTTTTCCATGTTGCTTGGCAGTCTGTTTTTATTGATTCGTGGAGGCGGAGGTTGGTCTGTTGACCGATTCATTTTGAATAAAAGAGCGAGTGTTTGAAAGCAGAACGCGCCAATAGAGCAAATTAAGTTGCAGATACCCGTTTTCTCAAAATCATACAAATTCGCTGGGAATAATTTAATATCTTACGCCGAAAATGAAATCAACATTCTGCGTCAGCTTGATCTGTTGATCCAAAAAAACCGATATGAGTCGACTTCTTCGTTGGAAACGTGACCTGTTAGGTCGTCAATATAAACTTTTCTCCGGACCGGATAAAATTGGTGAGTTGAAACAGCAAACCTGGTCGAAAGTTACCGATTGTGAGATTGGCGATCAAAAATATGCTTTCGTACCCCAAGGTTCATTTACAAAAAAAGAAGCACAAATTTTTGATGCCCAAACCAAAGAATCCATTGGCGCCATTATTTTCAAGCTATGGCGGAATGGGGCTTTCATCAACCTGAAAGGCAAGAAATACAACTGGAACTACAACTCGTTTACACACGGCAGTTGGAGTGTCAGTGAAGAAAATGAAGAGGTCGTTTTTTATGATGGAACTTCGCAGGGAGGCGACATTCGCGATCACAGCGACAGTGAATTGGTCGTATTAACCGGCTTGTTCATCAAAAGTTATTTCTCGCAGAAGATCGGAGTTTTGGTCCTTATCGCAATTATTGTCGCGTGGATTTTCTGGTAGAAACATTCCTTAAGTTGTTTTTGGGTTTTCGTGCTTTTGGGGAATCTGGATTTCTCCGGCTTTCTGCAAGGCAAATTTTGAAGCCACCGGGCCAATAATTTCATGGATGATCGTTGCTCCAATCACCACATTCAAAATAATATCAGACATGTTGCCCAGTTCCGGGTTCTGCCGGATCACCAGGGCAAGGCCAATCACAATACCACCTTGTGGAATCAAACCGCCTGCTGTATACTTTTGAACAGCAGGAGAGGCTTTGGATAGTTTGCCACGTACAAAAGTACCTGTGAATTTTCCGCTCGCCCTGAAAACAACAAACAGCAAGAT
>DATFMO010000541.1:0-3839 GCA_035266925.1 Sunxiuqinia sp.
CCATCAATGGCTTTGTGCCACCAGATATCGCGGCCAACATGCATTTCAACCGGTGTGTTGGTGCGTTTTAGCACAACCACTGTCTCAATGGTTGGGCACTGTTTTAATGCTTCGTCGGCAATCTCTTTCAACGGAGTTACCTTCGATCCACGGAAACCGCCATCAGCAGTTAAAAGCACTTTGCATGATGCATCGTTGATACGCTCCTGCAATGCGTTGGCTGAGAAACCGGCGAAAATTACCGAATGGATAGCGCCAATCCGTGCACAGGCCAGCACAGCAATGGCCAGCTCAGGTACCATGGGCATATAAATAGCGACCCGGTCTCCTTTGCCAACACCCAATCGTTTCAACGTATTGGCAAATTTGTTGACCTCAACATATAGTTCTGAATAAGTTAAAACACGCGATTCATCATTGGGATTGTTAGGTTCCCAAATTATGGCGGGACTATCTTTGTGGGTATAAAGATTTTTCTCAAAAATATTTTCGGTAATATTTAATTTCCCGTTTGTAAACCAGTTAATACTTGGTTCGTCAAAATTCCATTCCAGCACTTTATCCCATCGCTTTCTCCAGTAAAAGTTTTCGGCTTGTTGTGCCCAAAATGCAGTCGGATTTGCGATACTCTTTTGGTACTCATGAATATACCCGCCCAAGCTGTGAATCTTGTTAATCATTTTATCAGTTTTATAGGTTGAAAATTCTGAATATTTAAATTTCACTAATTTAAACTGAATAAAAATAAGATGCAAGATTTTCCATTTTTGGGCACTAAAAAAGCCCCGGCAATATCACACACCGAGGCTTCGAAAACTTCTTTAGAACAATTATTTGTTCTGATATTCTCGTTCTTTCTTTTCGTAAAAATCTTTCATTACCCAGAACGCTTTTTTCTTTTGCCCCTGGTCCGAAATCAATCCCTTTCGATTGTATCCATCCTGAATGCCTGTCAAAACACGCTTCGGCGAACGGAAATCCATCAGTATCCAGGGGGCAGTTCCACGTAGGAACGGGATCTTGTCTAGCATCTTCAGATTGTGCTTGTAAACGTCTTCCTGGTATTCCTCAGTCCAACGGGTTTTCTTGCTACCATGATAGTTGTAGAGCGCGCCCCCACCAAACTCAGTAATCACCAGTGGTTTGTTGTACTTCATTTCCCAGGTAATGTTGTCGGCTGCTTCAGGAAAACCAGCGTACCAGCCGTAATATTCATTGCATCCATAGATGTCGAGGTATTTGGCTAGTGGGTCTTCCAAAATCACGACATTGGGCCGATCTTTCGGATGATAAACTTCCAGTGCCGCTGAAATCAAACGCGTATTATCCAAACTCCGGGCTTTGTCAACTAATCCGGAGATGAATTTCAAGCGGGCATCGCTCAGCGGTGTTTCATTGGCCATGGACCAAATGATGATTGACGCTCTGTTTTTATCGCGAGTAATCATCTCAGCCAGCTGATGCTCAGCATTCGCATATGTATCCGGGTTGTTCCAAAGGATCGTCCAGTAAACCGGGTTTTCAGCCCAAAGCAACATGCCTTCCCGATCCCCTTCTTTGACCATGTTTTCGCGGTGCGAGTAATGTGCCAAACGCATGAAGTTACAATCCATTTCTTTCGCCCAATGATATACTGTTCTGGCTTCGGCCACCGAATGCGCCCGGCCACTTCTGAACGGAGCTTCCTCGTGCATACAGACTCCCCGAAGAAAAATTGATTTTCCATTCAGCAAAATGTTGTTGCCATCGACTTCGATTGTCCGAAATCCAATTTGGTCATGTACCTCATCGGTTTTCGATTTCACGATCACCTCGTACAGTTTGGGATTTTGGGGCGACCACAAATCCAGCTTCACCCGGTCAATTTCAAAAGATGCAAATCCATCGTCAGCCACTTCAACCTTTTTATTGATACCGGCCTCCGGAATTGAAACATCTACCATTTTATCACCAACCATTCCGTCCAACTGCACCCATCCTTTGATTATCTTTGAATCGCCTTTGGCCAGTTGCACATAGTAGTCGCGAATAAATGTTTTTGGTGTTTCAATGATTCGCACGGATCGGGTAATCCCTCCGTAGTTCCACCAATCGGTGTTCACAGTTGGCACAGCGTCACGCTTACGGGTATTGTCAGCCATCACCACGATAAAATTGTCGCCGTCGTGCAACAAATCTGTAATTTCGAAATCGAAAGAGGTGAAACCTCCAACATGCTGACCAGCCTTTTTGCCATTCACCCATACATGACACTCGTAATTCACCGCACCAAAATAAACGAAGTAACGCTGATTGGGATCTTTTTTCAGGTTGAAGTCACGTTGATACCACAAGGTGCCCTCGTAATACAGAAGTACCGGGTTTTGGGTATTCCAATCACCAGGAACATGCAATGTGGGTGTTTTCGCGAAGTTATATTCCACCCGATCACTTTCTTTTTTTGCCTTTGCATTTTGTGCAAATCCTTCATTCGTTGGCTTCAATCGGTAATCGAGATAACCGGTTTGGTATGGATCCAAGATGTAATGCCAGTTGCCATCCAACGAAATACTTTTTCGACCGTCCGGATTTTGAATCAAATTTATAGAACTCTCTGTTTGAGCATGTAGTTGTAATCCTGCTAAAAAAATTAGAAAAATTGGTAGTAGTTTCATTGTTAAAATTTGATTAGTTCGACCTAAAAATACAGCATATTTCCACTAATCCATATGATTTTCACAAAACGTATTCTACCAGCTAGAACTTAACTTTAATCCACTGTTAAATCTAAATATCTTTTAACAGTCATTCACTTGTCTTTTAAAAATCACTTTTAACTTTATCGACTGATTAGTCAGTTTTAACAAATTTAAAATGCAAGATAAACGACAGGCGATATTAGACACAGCCTTAAAACTTTTTGTGGATCAGGGATTTCACGCCACTCCAACGGCCAAAATTGCAAAAGAATCGAAGGTGGCAACCGGCACATTGTTTCACCATTTTAAAACCAAGGAAGATTTGATCAACACACTCTATCTGGCAACCAAAGATGAAATGATTCGGGAAATCGCCAGTGACGTTGATCAACAAGCCAGTGTCAAAGCAAAATTGAGGCAAATCTTTTTCAATGTTGTTCGGTGGTCATTGCAGTTTCCCTATCATCACGCATTTTACTACCAATACAGCTACTCACCGTTCATCTCGCAAATAACGAAAGAACTTGGCGAACAGCGGCTTCAATTCATCTATAATATGCTGGAGGAGGGGAAGCAAAATGACGTTCTCAAGTCTGTCCCTACTGATTTGTTATTCGAATCAGCTTTGGGACAAATCAACGGAATCATCAAATGCATCCTTGAAAACCCGGATAAATTTGATGATGAAGCATACATGGAGCATGCATTCACGCTTTGCTGGGATGCTATGCGAGGATAATTTTCTTATTGCACAACCGACCAAATAGTCTAAATAATTTTTAAATATGAAAACAATTGATCATACAAAACCCATATTGGTGACCGGAGCAACTGGTTATCTCGCCTCGTGGATTGTCAAACAACTACTCGAAGATGGTTTTACGATCCATGCAACAGTTCGTCAGAAAGCCAATACCGACAAATATCAATATTTACTTGATCTGGCAAAAGCCAGCAAGGGAACCCTCAAAATTTTTGAAGCCGATTTGCTGGTGCCCAACTCATTTTGGGAAGCTATGAATAGCTGCGAACTGGTGATTCATACCGCTTCGCCATTTAAAATCACCGGAATAAAAAATGCCGACAAGGAACTCGTGCAACCCGCATTGCAGGGAACACGAAACGTTCTTTTCGCCGCCAACGATACCCATTCGGTTAAAC
>DATFMO010000542.1:0-12994 GCA_035266925.1 Sunxiuqinia sp.
CGCCAGATGAACATGTAGCATTGGTAGAAATTTATGCCATTGGTTTTCATGCCAACTATCGGGCAAAAACAAAAGCTGGTGACACGATTGCCATTTGGGGAGCTGGTCGGGTAGGGCAAGTCATTTTACAAGCAGCCAGAACAATAACAGATGCGCCGATTTTCATGGTTGATGTGTTGGATAACCGACTGGAAATTGCTGTGTCGCACTATGACAATATTATTCCGATTAATGCGACGAAACAAAACCCAGTGGAAGTGATCAAAGTACATACCAATGGCAACGGCGTTGATCTGGCTTTTGAAGCAGTTGGTCATACAAAAGATATTGATAGTGTTCCAACACCTGTACGGGCTTGTATTCAGAGTATTCGCGGTGGTGGTAAAGTTTGTGTTCTGGGCCTTTCTGATGAACCAGCCCCCATTGTTTTTAAAGAAATGATCTGGAAAGAAGCCAAATTAATCACATCCCGCGTGAGCCATGGTGAATTTGCGGAAGTGCTGGACCATTTGGGCAAAGGCAACTTGACACCCGAAGCTTTGATTTCAACCATTTTGCCCGGTTCAGAAATACAAAAGGCTTTTGAACTGGTTCTGAATGAAAAAAGCAAGTATTTAAAAGTACTGCTTGATTTCCGATAGTTCGTTCGGAAAATCCAGCTAAGCATCGCCAGATCACATATGGTACACGGATTTTAAATGCGGTATTCTGAGAAATCTGCTATTTTTTCACCAATTTATTTTGAGCAACTTCTGTCAATTGTTGAATCACACGTTCACCTAGTAGCGTTTTTCGATCGATGTGATTCAGGATTTCTTTTACAAAGTCGTTATTCTCGAATCGACCGCGTACATTCTCAAAATCAAGCTGTTTGATTCGTTTGTCACCATCAATTCCAAAACCAGTCATGGCTTCAAGCCGGAACTCTTTTTTTGCATCAGAATACAGCATTTTATCGATGCCGACCACACTTTTTATCCATTCTTTAATGATGTCGATTAGTTCATCAATTCTCATATCCTCGGCTGGTTTTATGAAATATTCAGCGATGAAATCAACAGTCCAGTTCCATTCGTAGTTGTAATAGTTGTCGTATAGTGAATAGAATACTTTTCCAATTTCGCTCAAATCGTTGATTTCGTCACTTTCAACAGCATCTAACAGTTGCACGATCGCTTTTTTGGGAGCAATCAATCCAGCCAAATCGATCCAGTCGCCTTTACCAATCGATGAATCAGCTTTCAGGCAATGTTTGACGTCTGATTCAGTCTCCAATGTGCAGGTATTCAGACGTGTGATAATCGAGTTTCCTACAAACTTCATAATTGCCATGTGGTATAATTCGATGCCCCGCAGCAGCGCAAACTTCTTGATCTTTGTATTGTTATACGAAAATTCTTCGGTGGTTTCGCCCGAAATTCGTTGGATTTCGCGCAAGGTTTTAATCCCACGCTGCATTTTTTGAATGGTAAATGGACTCAACAGGTTGAAGTTGATGTAATCCAGTTTGTTCGGGTCGGTACGCTTGTCTCTTCGCGGCCATTTCAAAACGTCACGAATGGTACCAACACTTTTTAAATTGACACCGGGAGCCAGCCAACTTTCATCTTTGTTCTCTATGAGGTAGGAGAATGGCATATCCGAAGTGTCGGAATTTTTATAATGACGTCCCATAACCATCGTGAAGGCGCCAATTTTGGCAGGCCACAGCAGGTAGGAGTCACTGGTGGTTTTGGTGCCACGTTCGGCAATTCCATGATGGATGGGCCCCAGTTTATACATGTGATTACTTTGATTGGAGCCACTACCGGCATTACAAAAAGAAAACATTCCTGCAATTAGCAAGGTTGATTTGTGATGAGTGACTGTGTAGGGGCCTGCAAATATTGAACAGGCTTCTCCGTGAAATCCCTGACAATTAGCAAAGAATAATGAATTCTCGGCAGAATATTGCGAACCGAGTTTACATCCTTGTCCGACGAAACAGTTGGCAACAATTGCTCCATCAGTAATTTCAGATCCGGAGGAAAGGATGCTGTTTTTCACTAAAACTTCGTGTCCCAGTTTCACCGGTGCATTTTCATTACTATTAATGGAGCAGTTTTCAATTTTACTACTACCATCCACAATGGTGTACGCCCCAATTTTTGAATTTTTGATCTCGCGGCAATTTAATATTTGTGAATGGCTACCAATAAATCCCCTGTCAGATTGATTTTTCCGGGTGTAATCTTCAATTAATTTTTCAACCTTTTTAATCAGAATTTGTCGATGCTTGTAGAAAGCCAGAATATACGCCAGATGAGCCGAAAGCTTGTCATAAATCGTCACTTTCCGTCCGCCGGTTTCATCGAGCACAGCTACCTGCAAACCATTTGCAAATGTTGAAACTCCGTTAATTGCACAAAGGTCTGTGTTGTCAATGGTGACGTGATCTTGAATATCATAATTGGCAATGTAATTTTTTACCTGGTTGATAAACACATTGTCGCCCAGGGTGCAGTTGTGGATGTGGGCATTGTACAAGCCACAATTCTTTTCTACCTGGCCAAAGAATATCATCGTTTCATCGAGTTTCCCAATGCGGACTCGTCCTGAAAATTGGCAACTATGAACTTTTTTGGCGTCGAAGCCTTCTTTGACTTCAACATTATTCCAGTCATCGGCAAAGGAGTTTCGTTGTTCAAGTATAGCAATCTCGGCTTTTGAAAGTTTCCTGTATGCGTTGTCTTTCATTGTTTCTGAATTAGAAGGTAATACATGCAAGGTAATCAAAATGATCGCCTTTGAAAATATGTTTAACTTTTAAGTTATGCTTGGTGGCATATTCTGTTAATAACTCAATATCAACATAAAGCCATGGGAATGATTTCCCTTTTTGCTGTTTATATTCGGTTTGAAAAACCAATTCGCCATAATAGTTTTCAGTGTTAAGATCAATAACGGCCGAACCGTCCTCTTCAGTATACAAAAAGATTAAATCTGATGAGTCAATTAGAATTTGTCCGGCAGGAGTGAGCAGTTCGGATAGCTTTTTAAAAAGTCGATCCAATCCGGTTAATGTTCCGGCAATTCCTGTTCCATTCATCAGCAAAAGGATGGAATCGAATTTTTCATCTTCAAATTGAAAGAGATCCAGGTTTAGGGTGTTTCTGATACCACGGTCTTTCATCACTTTACAACAAAGAGAAGATCGTTCCAATGCAGCGACATCAAAGCCTTTTTCCTGCAGATAGATGCTGTGACATCCGGCGCAGGCACCTACATCCAAAATTTTTCCTTGGGCCATGCCGATTGCTTTTTGCTCCAGTACTGGCATTTGTTGATAGGTTCTAAAAAAATATGAGGGTAACACTTCATCCGTGTCGAAGCCTTCTGAATGAATGAATATTGGCGTGTTATCGCGATGAAAATGATAATTAAATACTCCTTGCGAAATAGGATCGTCGGATAAAACCATAGGCGAAAAATGGGCTATTTGAACATTGATAATTCCGCCTCAAATTTAAAACAAGTTTCGTGTTTTTGGGAATAAATATAAAAACCTTCGGATTCGCCTCCCCCAACAATGAAGATTCTTAAATCTGGATACGTAAATGATATGTCTTTTACTTCGTCAAGGTTAATATTTTCTTTCTGCAACCATTGCGATGTTGTGAAGTCGCCAAATCTTAATCGCGCTCCGGATAATTCAGCTTGTCTGAAAATATCCTGGGATTTGCGATAGTTTATTTGTTTAAAATTAACCATTTTAAGATTGGATTTCTGATAATCAATTTACGATATTTTCATCTTAAAATGAATTAGCAAAGTCGTTTTTTGCTAACAAGTTTGTTAAATTTTTGTTAAGGGAAGGTGTCGTAAAAAGGAAACGCCGTCTGGTCGGCGTTTCTAAGTTGAATATATTTAAAATCTAAATCCAAAAGTCATGATCAACCGATCTTTGGTAGCACTGAATTTAGCCTGATCGGAACCCGAATACACTTCGGTATAATTATCATTCATGGCATGTTTGTACGCTGCATCAAAGAAGAATCCTCCCTGACGGAATCCAATTCCTCCTGAAACGGTTGAATTCGTAATTCCACTGTTTGGCTGATTGGAACCAAAAGCGTAGCTGTTAAATGGACTTGGGTAACTTTCATAACCTCCTCGCAAGCTAAACCCATCTGTCAAGCGGTATTCGACACCAACATGTATATTGCCGACAGCTTTATAAGCTGATTTTATATCTTGATTTTCATTGAAGAAATCGTAGTTATTGCCTCCATTCGTCAGTTTGATGGTTGAATAGTCAACATATTCATAATCCAAGCTTACAATCGCTTTTTTCTGGAAAACATATGCAGCACTGAAAATTGCTTTCATCGGTGTCTGGAGGTCATAATAATAATCAGCAATCGGAGAGTGGGCTTCAAAACTTTGAGGTCCGTTATCCAGAGTTAATGATGAATACATGGAGTTGTCAAAGTTGTCGTGCAAGCGGTAAAATGTTGGCGAATGAAGTGCAACTCCCAACCGCAATTCTTCAGTTGGTTTGTAGATGGCACCAATTTTCACATTCACGCCGGTTCCGGTTGTATGCAAGTAGGTATCGAAAGAATAATTGTTGAAGTATGGAATGTCTTGTTGTGTTCCAGCATTGTTTGGATCACTCTCATGAAGACTTGTTGATTCCTCGTAATTGACATTTTGGAATCCAATCGTCGCTCCCAGGTAAAATTTATAGTTGAAGTTTGCAGCCATCGAAATCAGGTATTCGTCAATGCTTCCTTTTTGTGAGAATGATTTTCGTTGATTGTGCGGAAAGTTGGTCAAAGTATCCGAATATGGGAATTTCTGCATGTCATGTGCATAAATTTTATTTGGATCGCCATCTTGAAAATAGATTAAATTGGCGCCGGTACTTCCATTGTAAGAAGCTAATTTTTCATAGTAAGGGTCAAGATTGGAATAACTTTTCCCGTCTGCATTCAATACAAACTGGTCAAGCATAGATGAAGTTGCACCGGTTGCTTCCACCATTTTGCGAACGTTAAAATCGTTCATGCGGTTGTACCCAAACCCTACATTGAAACTTACCATTGATTTTCCCATATCTCCATTATTCCCAAAGGTGGCAACATAACCAATGTTTGGGACGGACAAATTGTATTTTGAATCATTGGTTAACTGTCCCATGTAAGTGGCATCTACATTCGTTTTTCCAAAACTTGGTGTAAAAACAAATTCACCACTTCTGTAAATACCCAAACCTGCAGGGTTGATACTTGCTGAAGTGAAATCACCACCCAGCGCTCCAAAGGCATTACCCATTGCTGCTGAGCGGGCTGTTCCCTGAATTCTGTAATCTGAATAACGCAAACCATCTACCAGGTTTTGTCCCATTACCGAGGAGGCGCTCATGAAGAGCATGCCAATAAGAATATATTTAATTTTTTTCATGGCTGAATCAAATTTGATAATACTATGTTCTTCGATTTAATTAGATGTCAGATTAACGTCTTCCTGATCCACTGCGGCTGCCACTGCTTGATGAAGAAGATCGGCCGCTGGAACCTGAACTATAACCGCTGTTGCTGTTGCCACTGGAATAACTCCTGGTAGAACGATAGTTACTACCGCTACTACTGTTGCTGCTGCGTGTTGGAGCGGAGCGATAAGCATTGTTGCTCCGTTGACTCGAGCCCCGGTTGTAAGACGAATTGGAACGGTAAGTACGTTTATAAGAGCTTGAATTACTTTTCGGAGTTGAGCTGGATTTGCTCGATGGTTTGCTGTAAGTAGATGTTCTTGGCTTCGTGTAATAGCGATTACGACTACTATTATTGTATGTTGAACGAGTTACCGTTTTTGGCTTGCTATAACTTGGTGTATATGAACGTTGTCGCGTAGTTGTTCGCGGTTGATAAGTTCGTTGTGACCTTTGAGTTCCGCGTTGTTGTGTCGTCGTTGTTTGCGAGCGGGTATTGCCCTCACGGGAATAACTTGATCCGGAACGAGAATTTGTCCGGGTGTCCATAATGGTTGCTCGTTTTGTTACCGGTTGTTGTGTTGAAGACACGCTTCTTCGTCCTGTGCTGCTCACAACAGTTGGCGAACCATCACGTCTGGCACTTCCAATTTCATTTCTGCTTGAAACACGCTCAACTGTATTGCCGCCTCTGCCGGAAACAGTACCTCCGCCACCAGCTCCTGAGCGAACTACATTGTCGTAGGATGAGCGGCGATGACGGTAATCTAACCGGTCCGAGTTGTAATAACGCCATCCGTCGTAACCATTGTTATAATAGGGAGATCCCCAGCCCCAATAGGAGGAATAATAGGGATTATACGAATTGTATCCAAATCCGAATGAGTAATATGGGCTGCCCCATCCATAGCTCCATGGTGAATAGTATCCGCTGTATCCCCAGCCCCAGGAATAGTAGGGTGAATAATAAGGAGAGTACCAGGAATTATAATACCAGGGATCATAGGACCAACTGTCCCAATAAAATGGATCAGAGAAAAAAGGCCGATGGAAACGATTGATGCGCCATGCAAAATCAAGATCGTTTGAATCGTAATAATTATTGACAATATAATCAATGTCATCGTCGTTTTGGTACATGGTTGTATCACTATCAGTCAGCTCCATGTTATCCATGTCATAGACATTTGCATCAGCATAAGGATTATCTGTCTGATAAACATTGTTGGTCATTGTTTTTGACCCATCTTCATTATCGGAAAATTTAGAAGAAATAAGTTGCTGCTGAGCTTGATTTTGTTCCGGTGTTTGTTGTTGTGCCGTAGGCTGTTCAACAACGGTTGGAGGTGGTACATCACCCGGGGAGAAGTAGACGTCATCGTACCTGTTGGTCATGTAGGACCCGGTAGTACAAGCACCCAAAAAAAGTGCCAGTGCCGAGATGAGTATAACTTTTGCTTTCATAACTAGACCTCCTGTATCTTTTAAGAATAAATTTATTTACTTTGTAGCGTCAAAAATTAATACAAAAGAAACAAATACCATACCAAATCAAAAGATATGGCTAAAGAATTAACCCCAAGAAGTGAAAATTATTCGCAATGGTATAATGACCTGGTTGTAAAAGCTGATTTGGCTGAAAATTCAGCCGTTCGTGGATGCATGGTAATCAAGCCATATGGCTACGCCATTTGGGAAAAAATGCAAGCCGAACTAGACCGGATGTTTAAAGAAACCGGCCACGTGAATGCTTACTTCCCCTTGTTTATACCAAAGTCATTTTTCAGTAAAGAAGCTGATCATGTTGAAGGGTTCGCCAAAGAGTGTGCCGTTGTTACTCATTATCGGTTAAAAAATGATGAAAATGGCAAGGGAGTGGTTGTTGATCCGGATGCCAAGTTGGAAGAAGAGTTGATCGTGCGTCCGACTTCTGAAACGATTATCTGGAATACTTATAAGAACTGGATTCAGTCGTACCGTGATCTTCCTCTTTTAATCAATCAATGGGCCAATGTGGTCCGCTGGGAGATGCGTACCCGTTTATTCCTGCGTACGGCCGAGTTCTTGTGGCAGGAAGGGCACACGGCTCATGCAACAAAACAAGAGGCGGTCGAGGAAACTGAACGAATGGTGAATGTCTATGGTGAGTTCGCTGAAAAATTCATGGCAGTTCCGGTTATAAAAGGTGCAAAATCAGCCAATGAACGTTTTGCAGGCGCCTTGGAAACTTATACTATTGAAGCATTGATGCAGGACGGCAAGGCGCTCCAGTCGGGCACTTCGCACTTTTTAGGACAGAATTTTGCGAAAGCGTTTGACGTGAGGTTTACAAACCGGGAAGGCAAGGAAGATTACGTTTGGGCAACCAGCTGGGGCGTTTCAACTCGTTTGATGGGGGCGCTGATCATGGCTCACTCTGACGACAACGGATTGGTACTTCCACCAAAGCTGGCTCCATTCGAGGTGGTCATTGTTCCAATTTACCGCAAGGATGAACAGTTGGCTGCGATTAATGATAAAGTGGATGAAATTATTGACAAGTTGAAAGCACGCGGAATCAGTGTCAAATATGACAATGCGGATACCAAAAAGCCGGGCTGGAAATTTGCTGAATACGAGTTAAAAGGTGTTCCGGTACGTCTGGCACTTGGACCGCGTGATCTTGAAAACGGAACCGTGGAAGTGGCCCGTCGCGATACCCTGGAGAAAAACTCAGTTTCATTGGACAATATCGATCAGTATGTTGAAGACCTGCTGGATGAAATTCAAAATAATATTTTCCAAAAAGCTTATGATTTCCGAGCTGCCAGTACCACTAAGGTTGATTCCTACGATGAATTTAAGGAAGTGCTGAAAAACAAAGGCGGCTTCATCCTGGCACATTGGGATGGTACTTCAGAAACGGAACAAAAAATCAAAGAAGATACCAAAGCAACCATTCGTTGTATTCCTTTTGAAGGCGAAAAAGAAGAAGGCAAATGTATGGTGACTGGGAAACCATCATCACAACGCGTCATATTCGCCCTCGCTTATTAGAATTTTTCTTAAAACCTGATAAATGAAAGCAGTCAGTTTGGCTGCTTTTCTTATTTTTATAGAAATTCTAAACCATGGGGAAATCAAACGGTAACAACAAGGAGCTGGAATCAATTGTTGAGAAATCGAATGTCAAACAATTGGTGTACGGAAATACCTTAAAATCTTTCAACCAGTTAAAAGAAGTTCTGAAAGAAATAGTGGATGAGTACCGGGATGAACTTTCAGATAAAGTGGCTCCCGAAGTATTACCAGTTTTTCAGGAAAAGGGACCTTTTGAGGCCGAATTTAGGCTGGCTGGAGATTTGCTCGTGTTCAGCATGCACTCCAACGTTTTTGTGTTCAACCGCGAACATCCGGTGTGGAAAATTCCGTATGTAAAAGAAAAGCCGTTGAATGCTTATTGCGGCATCATTTATATCTATAATTTTCTGTCGGATTCGTTTAAATACAATCGCTTACAGGATTTGGGCTATTTAATTGCACGCGTATTTGTCAACCAGGAAAACCATTTTTTCGTGGAGGGAAAACGACAGTCGAGCGAGCTGGTCAAGGATTTTGTGAGTGATAAAATGAATAAAAAGGTTTGGCTACAAATCATGGAAACAGCCATTCAATATGCCGTCAACTTTGACTTATTGGTGCCGCCTTATGATGAAGTTAAAATTGCTTCGGTGGAGCAAATGAAAGAAGAAATTAGTCATGCAAAAATAAAAACAGGCAAACGCCTTGGATTTAAATTTAATTCAGATGATATATAAGAAAATGGAAAAAGTAATCGACCGGTTCATCCGGTATGCCAAAGAGTACACGACCTCTGACCCCAATAGCAGTACTTTTCCGAGTACCGATCGCCAACTGGTGTTCTCCGACAAATTAGTCAAAGAGCTGAAAGCAATCGGGCTGGAAGATGTCGAAAAAGACACCAAAGGATACGTGATGGCCACCTTGCCATCCAATATTGAAAAGGAATGTCCGGTGGTCGGTTTTGTAGCTCATGTGGATACGAGTCCTGATTTTTCGGGCGAAAATGTGAAGCCGCAAATTGTGAAATACGAAGGCGGCGATTTGAAACTCAATGAAAAAGTAACGTTGTCGCCCAAGCAGTTTCCTGATTTGGCCAAGTACGAAGGCCAGGAAATCATCACGACAGATGGAACGACCTTGCTGGGCGCTGACGACAAAGCCGGGGTGGCAGAAATAATTACCGCCATGTGCTACCTGGTGGAACATCCTGAAATAAAGCATGGAAAGGTGCGCATTTGCTTTACACCTGATGAAGAGGTGGGCAAAGGTGCTGATTTCTTTGACGTTGAAAAGTTTGGAGCCAAGTTTGCCTACACACTGGATGGCGGTGAGATTGGTGAATTAGAATACGAGAATTTTAATGCAGCGATGGCCACTGTCAATATCAATGGACTAAGTGTTCACCCGGGATCAGCCAAGGATAAAATGATCAATGCCATTGAAGTTGGTAACCGGTTCCTGGGCATGTTACCGGCACACGAACGCCCGGAGCATACCGAAAAGTACGAGGGATTTTTTCACTGTGTATCATTCCAGGGGAACGTAGAGAAATCAACGGCGGTGCTAATTGTTCGTGATCATGACAAAGGCTTGTTTGAAAAACGCAAAAGCGTGATTACCGGCGCCTGCAACTATTTGAATGAAGTATATGGTACAGGTACTGTTGAATTGAACATGGTGGACCAGTATTATAACATGCGCGAAAAAGTAGAGCCGGTGAAATACATTGTCGACTTGGCAGAAGAAGCCATGCACGAGCTTGGTATTTCGCCTAAAATACGGGCTATTCGCGGTGGAACGGACGGATCACGACTGTCGTACATGGGATTGCCTTGCCCCAATATTTTTGCCGGCGGTCACAATTTCCACGGACCCTACGAATTTGTGCCGGTCAACTCAATGATTAAAGCCGTTGAGGTTGTTATCCGTATTTGTAAAAAGGTGGCTAAATTGGATCATGCTTCCTGAACTGGGAAAATATATTGAACGAGAAAAACTCTTTAACCCCACCGATCGACTGGTTTTAGCTGTCAGCGGTGGGGTTGATTCTATGGTCATGCTCGACCTGTTTCGGCAATTACCATACGACTTTGTGGTGGCCCATTGCAATTTCAAACTGCGTGGTACCGAGTCTGATGGTGATGAAGTATTCATGCGCGACTATTGCGGCGAGCACGGTATCGAACTGTATGTGAAAACCTTTGACACCCGTGAGTTTGCCCTGCAGGAAGGGATTTCCATTGAGATGGCCGCACGTGAACTGCGTTACAAATGGTTTTACGAATTGCTGGATTCCCTGCATTATCAATACTTGCTGACCGCCCACCATCAAGATGATTTGGTGGAAACGATGCTGATCAACCTGAGCCGGGGAACCGGTATTCGCGGACTGAGCGGCATCCATCCGAAAAAGGAGCGAAGAGTGCGCCCTTTGCTGTTTGCCGCACAGCAGCAGATTGTTGACTATGCGGCTGCTCATCAAATTTCGTATCGAGACGATGCCACCAACGATGATACCATCTATCATCGCAACCTGATTCGCCATGAGGTGATTCCCTTGTTGGAAAAAGTAAATTCAGCTTTTAAGCGGAATGCAGCAAAAACGGCGAATGTGTTGCGGGAAACCGAGCGTATTTACCAGTCCAAAATTGAAGATGAAAAGCAGCAGTTGATTACCCGCGACAGGGCCAGTTTGTATCTTTCCATCGGTTACCTGAAACAATCCTCTTTTGCCGAAACATTGTTGTTTGAAGTGTTGCATCCTTATGGTTTTAACAACGACCAAACTCGTGAAATTCACTTGGCACTGGATGCGGAAGCCGGTAAATCATTTTATTCGGATACGCATCGTTTGGTGAAAGACCGGGAACAGTTGATTTTGTCGCCCTTGGAAGAAGAAGGGTTGAGCCGTTATTACATCGAAGCAGATTGCCTCGAAATTGATGAGCCTGTTCGCATGCAGTTCCTGCAACTGGCGAAAGATGGCCAGTTCAGCTTTTCGAAAAATCCCCAAATTGCCGACGTTGACCTGGACAAACTGCAATTCCCATTGGTGCTGAAAAAGTGGGAACAGGGAGAATATTTCCAGCCGCTGGGCATGGACGGCTTCAAAAAACTCAGTGACTTCTTCATTGATGAAAAATTTTCCATCCCCGAAAAAGAAAGCTGCTGGATTCTCTTCAGCTCCGGGAAAGTGGTCTGGATCACCGGCCATCGCATTGACAACCGCTTTAAAATCACTGCAGAGACCAAACGGGTGTTGCGGGTTACGATTTCCGAATAAAACTGCAAGCTTCTTGTGATCCTTCCCAATCAATGTGCGTCATCCCGACACGGGGCGGGATCTCTTTACTGAATGTTCCTTCCCTTTTTAACCACAAAGTACACAAAGCCTTTCACAAAGAACACAAAGTTTAGACAACCACTATCTCAATTCCTCCTCTTTTGGAAGCAGGGGGGGGGATTCAGAATGTGAATGGCGAGGTGGCTTTTTTGAGGTGCGGCGATTTCCATATCGCCGTAAAGTTCTTTATGCGAATTGGAATTCGCATCACCCAAATTTTCGAAACAAAGGTTGTAAATCCTGATCCACATTTCCCCTCCCTCAAAGAACGTCATCCCGACGGAGATCGGGATTTCCATGCGAAATGCACCATCCTTTTTTAACCACAAAGCACACAGAGGGATTCACAGAGAACACAAAGTTTAGACAACCACTGTTCCAATTCCTCCTCTTTTGGAAGCAGGGGTGGTATTCAGAATGTGAATGGCGAGGTGGCTTTTTTGAGGTGCGGCGATTTCCATATCGCCGTAAAGTTCTTTATGCGAATTGGAATTCGCATCACCCAAACTTTCGAAACAAAGGTTGTAAATCCTGATCCACATTTCCCCTCCCTCAAAGAACGTCATCCCGACGGAGATCGGGATCTCCATGCGTAACGCACCATCCTCTTTTTACCGCAAAGAACACAGAAGGATTCACAAAGCAAACAAAGCTTTGGCAACCACGATACCCAATTTCTACTCATTTTCAAGGAGGAGTGGCTTTCACAACCTGAAAGACGAGGTGGTTTGTTGTTCGGGTGTGGCGATTTCCAAATCGCCGTCTTATTTTGAACAAGTCCTTGCTTTGACGGACAAGATTTACCCCAATCAACGCACGTCATCCCGACGAAAATCGGGATCTCCACGGGAATGGAAGGGTGTTTTCACACATCAAAATTCGTCGCGGAGCGCACCGGCGCCTGTGCGAACAGCATTTGGAAGCGAGTGAAACGAATAGGAGTCTTCCCAAAATAAAATCGATAAATAACCGATGTTGAAAACTTACTGAACAATAGATTGCGAAATAAATAAAGTTCAGTTAAATTCATACGGTTTAATTTAAAAATACATACACATACCCTGATTGAAAATGTAAATGCTCCTTTTGCTTAAAATAAATGAAGAGGTTTATCT
>DATFMO010000543.1:0-2922 GCA_035266925.1 Sunxiuqinia sp.
CAGCATATAGGGTGTGTATTGTTATGCCATTCAAAAATACTTTGTCCAGATTTCCTAAAACTCCGAACAGGTCATTGCCTTGGGCCAATGATCCACTGAAGCAAAGCGAGTAGCCAAATGAAAACCACAGTACGGTGGTGATCCCCAGCGAAACAAAGCTTTGCATCATGATGTTCAGGATGTTTTTCTTATTTCCTAACCCTCCATAAAAAAAGGCGAGCCCCGGAGTCATTAGCATGACAAGGCTAGTCGCCAAAATCATAAACGTTGTTAATCCTTTGTCAATCATAAGTCAGTACAATTAATAATTTATTTCAGCCGGGGGCAAAAATAAGTATATTATTTTTTAAAACCCCTTTTCCCGATAAGGAATAATTTTAAATTAACCTATAAATATTTTCAAAACCCCTATTCTTGAATGGGGGTTATTCTGACTTTTATTGAAAAATATGCCTTGTTTTTCGTCAAAATGATATTTACTATCTTTAGAACACGCCGAAAACGGACAGAATGAAATCAGCAGGAGTTCGATTCATTTGAAATAGAAAATAGAAATGTGTTGAATTGATATGATTTTTTGTTCAGGTCAAATCAAAAATTTAGACGATCAGAAATTGAAAAAATAGGAGTAGATGAAAGTTGGAATATTGCGAGAAACAAGACGTTGGAGAGACCGTCGGGTAGCTATTACACCAGAGACGGCGGTACTTATTCGTAAAAACTATCCCAATGTGGAAGTCTTTGTTCAGTCTAGTCAAACACGGGCTTACACCGACGAAGAGTACCGTAAAGCGGGCATTCCAGTGGTGGGAGATGTGTCTGACTGCGATCTTTTAATTGGGGTGAAAGAAGTGGCGGAGGACGCATTGGTGGCTGGAAAAACACATGTGATGTTTGCACACGTGGCAAAAAAGCAATCGCATAATCAGGACTTTTTAAAAGTGATGGCGGAGAAAAAAATCACACTCATCGACTATGAATACTTTACAGGAAAGAAGGGAAACAGGCTAGTTGCTTTTGGGTTTTGGGCTGGAGTAGTTGGTACTTACTATGCTTTCCGGGGAATCGCCAAGCGATTCTTACAACTTGAAATTCCCGGGCCAGAGCAATGTTACGATTTGAATGAGTTACATCACCAACTGAAAAAAGTAGAATGGCCGGCCATAAAAATTGTAATTACTGGCGGTGGACGCGTTTCATCCGGGGCACTTGAAATAATTAACCAGTTGGGAATAAGGGAAGTCCTTCCGCATGATTTTTTGCATCGTGAATTTGATCATCCTGTTTTTGTTCGCTTGGATCCACAGGATTACGTAAAACGAACAAAGGGTGAATTCAATTTGAATCATTTCTTTCAATATCCCAAAGAATACAAATCGGCTTTTCTACGCTATACCAAAGTCGCTGACGTTTTTATTCCTTGCCATTTTTGGAACCAGGATTCGCCAGTGTTTTTCACCGAAAAAAATCTTAAATCATCGTTATTTGGAATTTCATTGATTGCTGATATTAGTTGTGATGTTGCAGGCCCAATCCCGTCCACCATACGAACTTCCAGTATTGAGGAACCCTTCTATGATATTGATCCGACGACTTTGACTGAAAAATCCGCTTTTAGTTCACCGTCCAACGTAACGGTAATGGCTGTCGATAATTTGCCGGCTGCCCTCCCAATCGATGCTTCCAGAACCTTTGCCCGTGATTTGTATGAATTTGTATTCCCTTCGCTTTTCGGAGATGACCATGACGGGATTATTGAGCGAGCAACCATCTTAAAAGACGGGCAGTTGACTCCCCAATTCAGCTATTTGAGCGATTTTTTAGAAGATTGATTATAACGAAATAACAACTGCTCCGGCGATTAGTCCGGCAACCAAGTAGTAAACTCTTGATTGTCGGATCCGGTTTTTATCATCAATCAACTTCAGGTTTTGTACTTTTTGATTTTCCAGTTGTTGATCATTCTTTAACAACTGATCGTGCCAATAGTCAGCTTCTAACTTTTTCATGGTCATGGCGCTGTCTGCCAATGCCGAACGTTCTTCGTAAAGACTGATTTTCTGTTTGTACAATTGAAGTTTCTGCAAATTAATGTCATTACTCACAGCGTCTGACAACAATGATTTCACTTGGTGGATGGGGATGATATATAACGTGTCAGTTCCGCTGTTGGTAAATGATTTTCCTGGCACCAGCTTTCGGCTTTGTCCGAATACGATTCCCACCGATAGGATGAAAAATGAAATGATAAGAAGCTTTTTCATGAGTTTGTTTCTTTAGAAGTTGTTTCCTGAATTTTCTTGTTTGATTAGATTTCCATTTGTAGCAATCAGTTCTTTTCTGAAAGCTGAAAATTCGATATTATTGGGTCGTTCTATCGTTTAAAAGATTGAGCAATTCATCGCTGGATGCATGTTCAATCTCTTTTAATTTCTTTTTCTGAAAATCATCCAGGTTTCCAATTTTTTCAGAAATGAGGGCTGATTTATAATCAATGTATTGCATTTGGGCTTGGAGCAATCGGAATTTGGTATCGTATTCGTTTTTCAGGTTTTGCCATTCTTCACGTTTAATGTTGTGTTCTGATTTGATCTGGTCAATTTTTTCTTCTGTTGTCTTCTTGCCAAAGATGTTGGATTTTACACCTGCCCAAATGACTGCCAGTCCGCCAATGAGGCTACCGGGGCCAGAAACGTCAAAGCTGACGAATATCAATGATCCAATCACCAAAAGAATGACAATGCCGATGATGATTATTTTTATATTCTTTTCCATAGCAATAGTTTAAGAGGGTTCATTACCGACAACTTCTTTCCCTTCAGCAGTGAAAGTCGATTGTTGACCGCCAGCCGCTGCAGGTGTTGGTAGTGTACTTGCTGTAATTTTTGCAATTTGCTCTTTCGATTGGTTATCTGCTTTGAT
>DATFMO010000544.1:0-2824 GCA_035266925.1 Sunxiuqinia sp.
GGACGATGAAGAGATCAAAAAGTATGGCTCGCAAATTGAAAACCATCCCAAATTTCCCAACCGAATCAACTTGCAGTTTGCCAAAGTGCTTTCACGCAACGAAGTGGAAATCCGCATTTGGGAGCGTGGCGCTGGCTACACCCTGGCATCAGGAAGTTCGTCAAGTGCTGTGGCAGCAGTCATGGTTAAAAAAGGCTTGACTGATCGTAAAGTCAATCTGAAAATGCCAGGTGGAATCTTGAAACTGGAGATCGACGAGGACTGGCAAATTCATATGACCGGTGAAGTCCGCGAAATTGCGTCAGGCAATTTAAGTAGTGAGTTGCTGGCCGAATTGGGATAGGTATTTTTGTATCGGATCCAGGTTTCTTCCTAAAATTGATTTAATCGAATTTCCCCCAAATGGGTATTCTTTTTTTGAGTGTAACCGCTACGCGATAAATTTGAGTACATTGTATTTGCTTCCTACAATACCCAAACCGCTACGCGGTAATCAGACAAGAAAATATCTTTTTTATTGAATGCATGGTTGACAAAAGTGGCGATTTTTGTCGCAGATTAGAAATTCAGAAATCCATGTCAACTCTCTGTTAACTGGGAGTTGACTATGCAGATTTATTCTAAATAATCCAGCCAAAATCGTATCTTTGTTCGTTCCAAAAAATCGAATAATATGCTGGAGAAAAAATTACCTTTTGATAAAGAAAAACTCGAAGAAATTAGTAAAACACATCCAACCCCCTTTCATATTTACGATGAAAAAGGGATGTTGGAATATGCCCGAAAGTTCAACAAAGCTTTCTCATGGAACGAGGGTTTTAAAGAGTTTTATGCCATAAAGGCTGCTCCCAATCCCTACATTATGAAGCTTCTGCGCAAAGAAGGTTTTGGTATCGACTGCAGTTCGATGGCTGAGCTTATGTTGGCTGAAAAGGTTGGCATGCGTGGTGAAGAAATCATGTTTACCTCCAACGACACGCCGGCCGAAGAATACCAAAAAGCCATGGAACTTGGGGCGATCATCAACCTCGATGATATCAAGCATATTGATTACCTCGAAGAACATGCAGGATTGCCGGAATTGGTTAGCTTTCGTTATAACCCGGGAGCACTGAAAGGTGGAAACATCATCATTGGAAACCCCGAAGATTCCAAATACGGATTTACCCGCGAGCAATTGTTTGAAGGTTACAAAAAGCTGAAAGATAAGGGTGTGAAACGATTTGGTATTCATACCATGGTTGCTTCAAACGAATTGGATGCTGACTATTTCGTTGAAACGGCAGAAATCGTATTCGACGTCATCGTGGAGATTGCCAAAGAACTTGACATCCGTTTTGAATTTGCCAACCTTGGTGGCGGAATTGGAATTCCATATAAAAGTGAGCACAAAGCGGTCAATCTTGATCGTGTGAGTGCCGGTATCCAGGAAGTTTATAACAGTATGATTGTGGCAAATAGATTGGATCCACTCAGAGTATATTTTGAGTCTGGACGCGCGATCACCGGGCCTTTTGGCTTTTTGGTCTCGCGAGTGCTGCACATCAAAGAAACCTATAAAAAATATGCTGGTTTGGATTCGTGCATGGCCAATTTGATGCGTCCTGCCTTGTACAGCGCATATCACCACATCACGGTGATGGGAAAGGAAAAAGACCAGCACAAGCATTTGTACGATGTGACTGGTTCGCTTTGTGAGAACAACGACAAATTTGCTATCAATCGCTTGTTGCCGGAGATTGAGCCGGACGACTTGGTCGTCATCCATGACACCGGAGCGCACGGGCATTCCATGGGATTCAATTACAACGGCAAACTGCGTTCGGCAGAACTGTTGTTGCGTGAGAATGGAGACGTGGTCCAAATACGCCGGGCTGAAACTTACGATGATTTGTTTGGCACACTTGATTTTGATGCAGCTAACAAGTTCGAATAAGATTTAGACAAAGCATTTAATATCCGTGCTTTGAAAAATCGATTCATTTCACCCCGACCCTAAAGGAAACTGAATTGATTTTTCTGTTGCTCCCTTAGGGATAGTGCAAACGACAGAAAAATCAAAAGCGGAACGATAATTAAAAAATGAATTAAAGTATATCAAGAACCGGAGATGGAATCATTTCCGGTTTTTTTGTTATTATGAAGGACAATTCGTAAGCCTGTTTTATTATTTTTGATGAATGGGAAATCGATTAAAAATTGGATTTGATGCGAAACGGGCATTTCTGAATGCCGCGGGTTTGGGAAATTACAGCCGCAATACCATCAATGCTGTTTCTCGTTTTTATCCCGAAAATAACTATTTCCTGTTCTCGCCGAGTTTAGATGAAGCCCGTTTTCATTCACCCCAAAATTCGAAAATCATCCTTCCCGGAAACTTTTGGTGGCGAGCCCTGAAGCCGTTTTGGCGCAGCTACAAAATTTCGAGCCTGGCGAAAGCGGCTGAATTGGATATTTACCATGGATTGAGCCACGAACTTCCTATTGGCATTGAAAAGTCCGGGATCAAAAGTGTGGTTACCATCCACGATCTCATCTTTATGCGTTTTCCGGAGCTATATAAAGCAGCGGATCGAAAAATATACCTGCGGAAAATTAAACATGCTGTACATGCAACTGATCAAATTATAGCCATTAGTGAGCAGAGCAAAAGTGATTTGGTCGATTTTTTTAAACTGAAACCCGAAAAAATTGAGGTCGTTTATCAATCCATCAACCCCATATTCTTCGAAAATGCCTCGGCGCAAGAGTTGAAATCGGTACGTAAAAAGTTTTCCTTGCCATCAGAATTTATGCTTACTGTGGGTACGATTGAGGCCCGGAA
>DATFMO010000545.1:0-5562 GCA_035266925.1 Sunxiuqinia sp.
CGTTTTTCTCACTCATTATTATTCAACATCATAATCAACAACGAAAAATACAGATTCAGAAGTTGATGGCTGTCAACCTGAATTCGGAACATGATCCAGCTGCGGAAATTTTCTTTACCGAAATTCAAAAGGAAATGCGGGTCGATTCCGTCATTCCAAATTTACTTACATCGTCATTTGACCAATTGGAAAGCTATGTTAAACGACAGTATTTTAGCGGGTATTTTCGGAAATATGATGTTGACGTCTACATGTGTCGCGGAGCCGATAGTTTATTGTTGAAGCCGGATGACAAGTATGTGCCCTGTTTTCCGTTTTTTGAGGATATGATTGCCAAGTCAGGAACCAGAATTCCTGGTACCGACTTCTACTTTATGGACAACATGAATGGCCGGATTTCGTACATGGGAAACCTCTTTTATCCCTTGACAGCCGATTCCTTGGGAACCTCGATTTTTCTCGAGCTAAATTCCCGGTTATTGCCGGAGGGAGCTGGGTTCCCTGAGTTGTTGCTCGACCGGTCGATGGCCAAGCCTGATCGTTATAAGCACTTTTCATACGCGAAATATTTCAACAAGGAGTTGGTCTACATTAGTGGCGACTACCAATACAACTACTATGTTGATTCCTACAATATTAAAAGTGACAGTACTGAATTTAAACTGGCTAAATGGGATGGCTATGACCATTTGATCTATAACCTGGGGAGTAACAATTACATCATCGTCAGTAATAAATCGTTTGAGTTTCTGGATTATCTGATCTCGTTTCCGTACTTATTCGTGTTCTATTTCATTTTCATCCTACTCATTATTTTTATCGGAAATCCGACATTCCGGCGAAAGGCGTTGGTGTATGATTTGAAGTTCAAAATTCAGGCGTCCATTATTTCGGTTGTGCTCGTATCGCTGTTCCTGGTAGCGGCGGGAACCATTTTTTACAACATTCAGGAATACAAAAACAAGCACCAGGAAGACCTGAATGAAAAGATGAAATCAATTGCTGAAGAGATCAATATCCGGCTGAGTGACGCTTCGGAAATTACACCAGATTTGGTCGATTGGTTGTGGCAGGAACTCAACCAGTTGTCGATTGTCTTCCGGACCGATATCAATATTTTTAATATGAAGGGGGAGCTGATTGCTTCGTCGCGACCGGAAATCTTTTTGAAAGGCATTATTTCGAACCGGATGAATACGCAGGCGCTTTATGAGTTGAATGAAAATTACCAGGTAAGCTACACCCAACCCGAAAAAATCGGGAATCTGTCGTACCTCTCTGTTTATGAGCCGATAATAAATGACATGGGTGACTATCTCGGATTTATAAATCTGCCTTATTTTTCACGTGGTGATGAACTGCGGCAGGAGATTTCAACATTTATCGTGGCTTTCATCAACCTGTACGTGTTGCTCTTCCTGGCCAGTGTGATTGTGGCGGTTTTGCTGGCCAATCAAATTACGCGACCATTGAGCCTGGTTCGTGAGAAGCTGAAAGGCATTCAATTGGTGAAAAAGAATGAGCAGATCAATTACCAGCGTGACGATGAGATTGGCGACCTGATCAAAGAATACAATCGCAAGGTTGAAGAGCTGGCGGCAAGTGCTGAACTATTGGCCCGGTCGGAGCGCGAGCTGGCATGGCGGGAAATGGCCAAGCAGATTGCGCACGAAATAAAAAATCCACTGACGCCTATGAAGCTGAATATTCAGTATTTGCAGCGCGCAAAGGACTCGAACGAAGCGCATTTTGATGAATATTTCAACCGCGTTACTCGTACATTGGTTGAGCAAATTGATAACTTATCAGAGATTGCCACAGAGTTTTCAAATTTTGCAAAAATTCCAAAGGCGAAGAATGAAGTCTTTAATTTGGTTGAGCAATTGCAGAACGTGACTGGCTTGTTTGAATCGAGTACGTACATTGATTTTTCATTACAATTGGGTGACCAAAAGGAACTGTTGGTATATGCCGATCATGAGCAAATTTCACGTGCGATGGTCAACCTGATAAAAAATGCCATTCAATCCATTCCGCAAAAACGAAAAGGGAAAGTGCAAGTCCTGTTGGAAGAGCGGGAGAGTGTAGCCATTATCTCGGTAACGGACAATGGAACCGGCATTTCAGAGGATATCCGGCAACAAATGTTCCAACCCAATTTTACCACCAAAAGCAGTGGTATGGGATTGGGACTAGCCATTGTGAAAAAGATTATTGAAATTGCCAACGGTAGTATTTGGTTTGAAACCGAATTGGGCGAAGGAACCACCTTCTTCGTAGAGCTCCCAATTTTCAAAGAGGAATAATTCGAGTTTCCGGGAAGAATTTTATAATTCCCCGATTCGTTCAATTTTATCAGATGCGGCCATGCCATTCGGATTACATCCCGGCTTGCCTTCCGGGATTTCCAGACCTAGCTTTTTATAGTAGTCAACCCAGGTTGGAGCAAATTCTCTGGTTGCCGGATCTTTAAAGGTCATCGGGTTCAGTTTGAAAATGGAATCAGCTTCAAAGGCGCGGTATATAAATTCGGAGCAATATTGGCTTGAGTCTGAAAGGATGTAGCTGAAATTATAAGGTTTTCCAAGTAATGATTTCGCCTCTTTTATAGCCGAAGGGATGGCGGATCGGTAGGGCTTTTTCAATCGATAAACGACCACCCGAACGGAATCGGCTTCAGGATGTGAAAATTCATTCAGCGTAATTTTGCAAGTTCCGCCAATAGGGCTGGCATGCAACACAAAAACAGTGTCTCGTTCAACATCGGCAATGCCAATATGCGAAAAGTGGGTTTGTTTGCCGGTTTGGGTCACTTGATCAATTGCCTGCGACAAGTTGGACGAAACCGTTTCACGAAACAGTAAGTCGCCGGTTTTTATTTTTAGAGGTTGCCCAAAAGCGTTTAATCCCAGGATGGCCAGTAAGTTCATTATTAAAATCAGTTTTTTCATGCCAATCAAATTAGCTGTCAATTTTGCCACGCAGCCGTTTCTTTTCCGATTTTTGTTTTTTATTGTTGAGCCGTTTTTCAATCGAACTACGCGTTGGTTTGGTGGCTTTTCGCTTTCTCACCGGGCGGAGTGATTTCGCCAAAAGGTTGTAAAATCGTTCTATGACCCGTTCTTTATTTTGAACTTGTGAACGTTCTTTTTGTGCCGCCAAAATCAGCGTTCCATCGTTCGTCAATCTTGAGGCAAGTTTATCGAGTAATTTGGTTTTTTGATCATCATTCAACACCTGAGATGCGGGAATATTAAACCGCAGTTCAACCCGCGAATTAACTTTGTTTACGTTTTGTCCGCCGGGGCCGCTGCTTCGTGAAGTTTGAAATTCAAACTCACTACTCAAATCAGGAATAAGAATTGATTTTTCCGCCATAACGCCACAAAGGTAATGGCTTTTTATTGAATGAAGAAAGGCGTGATTTTGAGAGTAGAACACTGCAATTTTACGATGCCAGCGGGCAGTTTCGGCTTATTTCCCCATTTTAAATAGCAGTTCTTTTTCTTCTTTGGTCAGGGAGTCATACCCGGAATTGCTGATTTTCTCCAATACCCGGTTGATTTCTTCCTGCTTATGGTTGCGTTGGCGATTGTATTCAATATCGTCAGCAGGTGCGTTTCCTTTGTAGCTAACTTTAATTCGTTGTCTCGGTTTAAAAACTTTGACAAGCTCGTCAATCAACTGATTCACCCATTTTGTCAGGTCTTTGTTTTTTCGGTATTGAAGCACAAAGATCATCCCCAGGAAAGCCCCGCCTATATGCGCCAGGTTGCCGCCAGCATTCGATCCGGCGATGCCGATCACATACATGAGCAGCGAAACCAAAGCGATGTATTTCATTTTTACCGGCCCGATAAACATGAGGTTGATGGCGTGATTGGGTGCCCAAACAGCAACGGCGATAACAATGGCAATCACCGCAGCCGAAGCTCCCAGCAATTGGGTGACCGGGACACTGTTTGCAAACACCGGCAAAAGGTTATAAGCAGCCAGGTAAAAAATTCCACCACTAATTCCGCCGAGCAAATAAACGCCAAGGAGTTGTCGTTCATTAAAATAAAAGAGGAATATTTTGCCCAACCAATAGAGCCAGAGAATATTAAACAAGATGTGTAGAAATCCAAAATGCAAGAACATGTAGGTGATCAACGTCCATGGTTTGTAGGCCAGTTGATGAATATCTGCTGGCAATGCCAACCAATTCAGTAACGAGAAGTCTTGATTCACTAAATAGAATAAGACATATAAAACCCGAAGAACCACGAAGACTCCTATGTTGACATAGATCAGACGGGTGAGCACTGATCCTTTCTTAAAAGATTCTTTTATTTCATCGATGATACTCATACTGCTAATAGAAATTTTGACTGTTTTTATTCCAATAACGAATGAGCAGATAACCGAATAACATTCCTCCAAGGTGTGCAAAGTGGGCGATATTTCCAGCGGTGTTGGTAATTCCAAAAATCAATTCGAGAGCCCCGTACCCAATCACAAAATACTTCGCCTTAATGGGGATCGGTGGGAAAAGCAGCATTAATTGGGTGTTTGGGAATAACATTCCAAATCCGAGCAAAACTCCAAAAACAGCACCCGACGCACCAACTGTTGGAATGTTAATAAGCAAGTTTAACTTGCCCATCTCCGGATTCGTGTAATTTTTTCCTTGCATCAGGATATCATTCCCATTTTGCAGAACCAATTGAATTTGGTCCGGGCTCATTTGGGCAGTAATGTATTTGTATTGCAGAAAATTAACGAAGGTGTGCAGAGCAACTGCTCCCAGGCCGGTCACAAAATAGTAAATGAAAAAACGCTTGGGACCCCAAACGCTCTCCAAAATACGACCAAACATCCACAAGGCAAACATGTTGAAAAAGAGATGCATAAAACCTCCATGCATAAACATGTGCGTTACCAGCTGGTAGGGTTCAAAATTGGGTGATGTTGGGTAATATAATCCAAGCATCCGTGTCAGATCGACGCCCCGGTAACTCATGAAATAAGTTACCAAAAGCATGAGGGCATTGATAATGATCAGGTTCTTGACGACCGGAGGGATGTTACCAAAATTAGGTCTGTAATTCTGCATATCTGATAGTTTACCTGTTGGCTACAAGAGCCAAGCCAAAAATTGTTTTCGATACAAAGTAAATAAATCTGAGGACAAAATGTCACTTCAATAGTTTTTCAAAATGCTCAATTGGCATAATTGTTAACACTTGCTTTCCTGTTGGGGAAAAGTTGGGTGTTGAACAGGCAAACAACTGGTCGATCAACTGGTTGATTTCTTCAGGTTTCATGGAATAGCCGTATGGAATGGCCGAGGCACGGGCAAGCGATGCCGCCAGCTTTTCGCGTGCTTTCTCATGCAAATCGTTGGCCGAACTTTTCATATCTTCCAACAGGCTTTCCACAATTTCAAGTGGTGAATTACTGTTGAGCACTCCGGGCGTTCCGTTAATGATGAAGCTATTGTTTCCAAAATCACGAATGTCGAAGCCCAGCGCTTTCAAATCGTCTAAAAAGGAACGAAGCATCTCGGCATCTGCAGCATTC
>DATFMO010000546.1:0-4172 GCA_035266925.1 Sunxiuqinia sp.
TACCTTTTTCATCAATGTAATAATACTTCCACAATCCACTATACTCTTCTAAAATATGGGTATCGGATCGTGTTCCCTCATTTATTAAATACCAGTTTTTTGGAATGACATTTTCATTCAGTTTTTCGTTTAATTCTTGAACGTTCATAGTTAACTACCCCTGCTGGTGCTGATTTGCAATCAGCACCTCTTAACTGTGGATCTGTGATCCATTGGCAAAACTACACCAACACAACTTCAACCAAACCTTTCTCACCCGCATAATCCCGGGCAGAACTGTATAAATATTCTTCTGGCTTGGCAACTAATTCTGCTTTTACCGGATTGTTATGTATATAATCCATTTTCTCCTCCAAGAATGCTTTTGTATGAATTTCCTTTGGTTCATTGCCTTTCTGCCAGACTTTATAATATTTAATTTTCTTGTCATTCTTTCTGGCATACCAAAACTGGTTAAGGAGCCAATCCCTTCTGCTTTCCGGTGTTTCTTTGATTGCCTGTGTGAAAGCTTTGCTCGTAAACTTTTTGAAATCGCGCGGAATGTCCGATAAATTACCATCTTCTCTTGAAGCAGCTATTAAATGAAGATGATTGCTCATCAAGCACCAGCAGTAAACTTCCAGCGACTTGTTGGTAATGCAATAATTTAAGGAGTCAACCAGAATATGCCTGTAAATTGGTCTTGTGAATAGGTCGATCCATTCCACTATTGTTAAGGTGAGGAAGTAGGTGTATCCTGCGGAAATTTTATTGTTTAATCCCATTTCGACAGGTTAGTAAATTTTATGTTTTGTCGAATTGTTTGGGATTATAAAATCCCGTGTTAAAGAGTGCTGATTGCAAATCAGCACTAGCAGCTTGTCGCATTTTCAACATGTCCCGACGAGTAGGATCTTTTCTTGAAGCAGCGATTAAATCCCGCCCTGCGTGTAGCCGAATGTTATGGCTCATTTAAACAAAAGATACAGCTCAATAATTGAATTATTTGAGCTATATACATTATATTTATGAGCTAGAAAAATAGAAAATGATTGATATTAGAGAACAACAAATTATTGACTTTGTTAAAAAAGCTGGAGAATGCTCTTCAAAAGAGGTCTTTGATGGAGTAAATCTATCCGTAAGTTATGCTACATTAAAAAGACTTATTGCAAAGCTAATATCTGAGAATTACCTATCTTCAAAAGGACAAGGAAAAGGAACGAAATATCTTATTTCGCCTAATTACGAGGTTATTCAGCCAATCGATATTGAAAAATACTATGAGAAAGAAATCGATGAAAGAGAAATTAAAAAAAGTTTCAATTTTGGGATAATAACCGATGTATTAGCTAAGCATAGTGTTTTTACTGACAGCGAATTGTCCAAACTAAATGACCTTCAAAAAGCTTTTCAACAAAATATTTCTCAGCTATCCGACAATGAGTATAAAAAAGAATTTGAGAGGTTAGCTATTGACTTAAGCTGGAAATCATCTCAAATTGAGGGGAATACTTATTCTCTTTTAGAAACAGAACGACTTTTAAGGGAAAAAGAAACTGCTGCCGGAAAGACTAAAGAAGAAGCAACAATGCTTCTAAACCACAAAGATGCTTTGGATTTTATTATTGAAAATCCGAATTACCTAAATCCCTTGGCTGTCTCAAAAATTGAGGACATTCATAGCATCTTAACAAAGGAACTAGCTGTTGAGCGAAATTTAAGGAGACGACGTGTTGGTATTTCTGGAACAAATTACCGTCCACTGGACAATGAATTTCAAATTTCAGAAGCATTGCAGAACTCATGTGAAGTAATTAATTCTAAAATAAGTGTATTCGAAAAGGCCTTATTGGCATTAGTTCTTATATCATATATTCAGCCATTTATGGATGGTAACAAGAGAACAGCCAGGATAGTTAGTAATGCAATATTGATGAATGAAAAACATTGCCCTCTTTCATTTCGAACAGTTGATTCCATTGACTATAAAAAAGCAATGCTACTGTTTTATGAGCAGAATAATATATCAAGTTTCAAGGCGATTTTTATGAATCAATTTGAATTTGCGGTGAACACGTACTTTTAAAAAGAAAAAAAACGAGCCATAATAGCAAACTCTGCTTCGTTGGCTGGAAATTAGCCCTGCGTACTTGGGGTGAAAAGCAACTTCCGCCGTGTCCGACTGAGCTGACGTGAAGTCATCCAGTGCAACGTAAATTTCGCAAACGTAATTTCCACATTTTCAATCCTACTGGTTTTGTATCTTGAAAAAAGTACTACATTTGTCGTCGTATTTGTGGACAAATTTGAGATTGATTGCAACCACGTTAAAAAAATGCTAAAGCAATCGCTTTAACTTTTCTTCCGACGTTTAGCACTCATTCAATCTCATTCCACTTACAAACAGATGATGTACAACTTGCTTCAAGTTGTCGAGATTGTTACAACTAAAAAATGAAATATTATGAGTTATTTGTTTACAAGCGAATCCGTATCTGAAGGGCACCCGGATAAAGTGGCCGATCAGATTTCAGATGCTTTATTGGATGAGTTTTTGGCTTTTGATGCTGAATCAAAAGTGGCCATCGAAACCTTGGTGACAACCGGGCAGGTGGTGTTAGCCGGCGAAGTAAAATCACAAACGTATGTTGATGTTCAGGAAGTGGCGCGTAAAGTCATCAACGACATTGGCTACACGAATACGGAATACCGTTTTGATGGTGATTCGTGTGGTGTAATGACTGCGATTCACGAACAAAGCCCGGACATCAACCGTGGTGTTGACAAGGGCGATAAAATGGAACAGGGCGCTGGCGATCAGGGAATGATGTTTGGTTACGCCTGCAAAGAAACGGATGATTTTATGCCGTTACCTTTGGAAATTTCGCACCGGATTTTGATCGAGCTGGCCAAAATTCGTCGCGAAGGAAAAGTGATGACTTATTTGCGCCCGGATTCCAAATCGCAGGTAACCATTGAATACAATGATGACAATACGCCAAAACGTGTGGACACTGTTGTTGTTTCAACGCAGCATGACGAGTTTGACTTGGATGACCCGATGTTGGCGAAAATCAAGGCTGATGTGATTGAAATCTTGATGCCACGGGTGATCGCTCAACTTCCGGAACGTGTAAAACCATTGTTTACTGATGGTATTACCTACCACGTGAACCCAACAGGTAAGTTTGTTATCGGTGGGCCACACGGAGACACTGGCTTGACAGGTCGTAAAATCATCGTGGATACATACGGAGGAAAAGGCGCTCACGGTGGTGGTGCTTTCTCGGGGAAAGATCCTTCGAAAGTGGACCGTTCAGCAGCCTATGCATCCCGGCACATCGCCAAAAATCTGGTAGCCGCCGGCATTGCTGACGAAGTGCTGGTTCAGCTGGCCTACGCGATTGGGGTACCACATCCTGTAGGGGTTTTTGTGAATACTTACGGAACAGCGAATGTGAAACTGGACGACGGACAAATCGCCCAAAAGGTGAAAGAATTATTCGACCTTCGTCCTGCCGCCATTGAAGATCGCTTGAAGCTGCGTAACCCGATTTATCGAGAAACAGCCGCCTATGGTCACATGGGGCGCACACCACAAACCGTTTCCAAAGTGTTTAGTTCGCCCTACTTCGATGATATCAAAATTGATGTTGAATTGTTCACCTGGGAAAAGCTGGACTACGTGGATAAAATCAAAGAAAGTTTCGGAATCTAATTGAATTCAGAAAATTCATATTTCACGCCCGGTCAGAACTGATCGGGCGTTTTTTATAAAATTAATTTTCGATTAAAACCCCAGATTGGCGCTCAATGCTAGCCCGAATGATTGCAGCCTTACATGGGCGTAGCCCACATCTTTCATTGGTAATTTCAGGTAAGGTTGAAAACTTACGCTGATTTTTGAGCTCAATTTTCGCTCAATATTTGCCTGTAAATTGAAGACACTCAGCCAATGTCGGTTCTTATTGAGCACTTCAACATCGTGCTGGTATTGGTCCGAATAGATGAAACTGTAATTTTCTTTGAGCATGATGTAGGAAGAAATTCCTGTTCCCAGGCTGACAACTGTGTTTTTAGCTTGAAAGAGTTCGTAATTAATGTTGACCGGAATATCCAGTACGCGGCAGTCGGCGTCAACCTTTTCAGGGCGCTGGTTTGATGAGTACACCGTATAGTTGTCACCGGTA
>DATFMO010000547.1:0-5880 GCA_035266925.1 Sunxiuqinia sp.
TGTAGTGGTAGTGTTTGTCGCTTTTTAGGCAGTATTAGACTTCGAAATGTTGGATAGCATATATTCTGTGATCTGATATATGGCTGTATGTAGTGATATGTATTGGCTGAATTTGTTGTACCTATGTTGTACTCGTATAAAAAAATAAAGGAGTTAAATTTGTGTTTAACTCCTTTATTTTGAGTCAGTCGGGATGACAAGATTTGAACTTGCGACCCCTCGCCCCCCAGACGAGTACGCTACCAGA
Organism: Sunxiuqinia sp.; assembly: GCA_035266925.1. Lineage (GTDB taxonomy): Bacteria > Bacteroidota > Bacteroidia > Bacteroidales > Prolixibacteraceae > Sunxiuqinia. The sequence continues at coordinate 248 of DATFMO010000547.1, forward strand.
CTGCGCCACATCCCGAACTTTTCTATTTTGCTTTGACAAACAGCATGGGCAATTCGTGCAAAGCGTTTGCAAAAGTATATAAATGGGGGAATTCTGCAAAATATATTTTCACGATTCAATTTTTAAAATCGATAGTTTGGTTCTATCTAATCTTCATTATTATCGATTGACCAAATATTGTATATATCTAGATGTTGTGTAATTTTGCCTCATTAATAAAAAAAGCTAAAAATTGAGGTCATGTTTAAATCATTAAATCTTAACGAAAACGAGAAAACAAGCCAGGAGCCTGTGGGTGAAGCCGAACGAGTGAAATGCTTAATTGTTGGCTCCGGTCCTGCTGGTTATACAGCTGCCATTTACGCAGCTCGTGCCAATCTGAATCCGGTCATGTACGAAGGTCTTCAACCGGGAGGACAGTTAACCACCACCACGGAGGTTGAAAACTATCCGGGTTATCCGGAAGGTATTACTGGGCCGGTGATGATGGAGGATTTCAAAAAGCAAGCTGAACGCTTCGGTACTGATGTTCGATTTGGTTACGCCACAAAAGTTGATTTCTCTGGCGATAGTCACAAAGTGTGGATTGACGGAAAAAAGTTAATCGAAGCTGAATCTGTGATTTTGGCGACTGGCGCCACTGCTAAATACCTGGGAATTGAAGATGAGCAAAAATATGCAGGAGGTGGCGTTTCTGCCTGTGCAACTTGCGATGGCTTTTTCTACCGTGGAAAAGATGTAGCGGTTGTTGGTGGTGGTGATACAGCCTGCGAAGAAGCACTCTACTTGTCTGGTTTGACCAATAAAGTGTATATGATTGTCCGTCGTGATGTATTACGTGCTTCGCGCGTGATGGCCGACCGGGTGAAGAAAACGCCAAACATTGAAATTTTGTGGAAACATCAGACCAAAGGATTATTTGGTGACGGAGTGGTTGAAGGCGCTACACTTTGGAAAAACAAAGGAGAAGCTGACGAGGAGGAAGTGAAAATTAAAATTGATGGATTCTTCCTGGCCATTGGTCACAAGCCAAATTCCGAATTTGTTGCTGATTATTTGGAGACTGACGATGTGGGTTATATTAAAACGATAGCAGGGACATCAAAAACCAATGTTCATGGCGTTTTTGCCTGTGGTGATGTGATGGATTCGATTTATCGTCAGGCAGTGACTGCAGCAGGTTCTGGTTGTAAAGCAGCCATGGATGCTGAAAGGTACTTGTCTGAAAAACACTCGTAAAAAGCGAATCAGTACGATATAAAAAAATCCATGGGGAAATTCCTCATGGATTTTTTATTTAAAATCATTATTTCAGTTAAGCCATATCTGGTATGTCAACATCTTTGTAGACACCTGATTCCAACTTGTCCCTGACTAGTTTGAATGCTTTTATTGTGCGATCTACATCTTCGACGGTGTGCATAGCAGTTGGGATCAACCTCAAGATAATTTCACCTTTTGGAATAACCGGGTAAACAACAACCGAACAGAAAATACCGAAATTCTCGCGAAGGTCTACGACAACATTGGTCGCTTCAGGAATGTCCCCTTTCATATAAACAGGGGTTACAGGAGAATTTGTGCGGCCAAGGTCAAATCCGGCATTTTTTAAGCCAGACTGAAGGGCGTTCACAACTGTCCATAACTGTTTGCGGAGTTCCGGTTTCGTTTTCAGGAGCTCCAACCTTTTTAACGCACCAAGTACCATCGGCATAGGCAGCGACTTAGCAAAGGTTTGGGAACGCATGTTATATCGCAGGTAGTTGCAGATATCCGTATCACAGGCAATGAAAGCGCCAATTCCGGCCATTGACTTAGCAAAAGTACCAAAGTGAAGATCGACCTGGTCTTCAACGCCAAAATGTTCAGGTGCGCCAGCTCCTGTTTTTCCCATTGTTCCAAAGCCATGGGCATCGTCAACCAGCAAGCGGAATTTAAATTCTTTTTTCAAGGCTACAATCTCGTCCAGTTTGCCCATGTCACCAGACATTCCGAATACGCCTTCAGTAATTACGAGGATGCCGCCACCTTGTTTCTCAGCCAACTTGGTTGCATGGGTCAGTTGAAGCCTAAGTTTTTCAATATTGTTGTGTGGGTACACAAAACGTTTGCCCATGTGCAGGCGGACACCATCGAGAATACAAGCATGCGATTCACTGTCGTAAACAACAACGTCGTTACGGCCACAAACAGCGTCAATAATGGAAACCATGCCCTGATAACCATAGTTCAATAAAAATGCATCAGGTTTTCCGACAAAATCGGCTAATTGGTGTTCCAATTCTTCGTGTTGTTTCGTCTGTCCCGACATCATCCGGGCACCCATTGGGTAAGCAAGTCCCCATTCTTTTGCTGCTTCAGCGTCCACTTTCCGGACTTCAGGATGGTTGGCCAATCCAATGTAATTGTTTAAACTCCAGGTCAATACTTCCTTTCCCCGGAATATCATGTGGGAACTGATTTCCCCCTCTAACTTTGGGAAAGCAAAATAGCCGTGGGCCCTTGCCATGTGTTTCCCAAGGTCTCCTTTATTTGATCGAAACTTTTCAAAAATATCCACTTCGAATGACTTTAAAAATTAACTCTGCAAAAGTAATTTTTTTTGAGAAGTCTACAAATTTGTTAAATTATATTAAACCAGTCGACTAGTTGAAGAATTCTTCCTTAATTTACCGTTACTATATGAATGAAAAATGTATCTTTGCGCCATGCTAATAAAAAGGAAATTTCTGTTCGTTTACTCATTGATTTTGCTGCTGGCAACTAGCGCTTGCAGCGATTTTAACAAGGTTGTAAAAAGTAAGGATTACGAATTCAAATATAAAAAGGCAATTGAATATTACCAGGATGGTGAGTTTGTACACGCATCGCAATTGTTGAGCGAACTGGTCAATATTTACCGTGGAACAAGCCGTGCTGACGAGGTGTATTATTATTACGCCAAAAGCGAATTGGGGATGAATGATTACCTGCTAGCCGGGCACTGGTTTCGGACGTTGCTGAAAGATTTTCCGAAAAGTAAATATGCTGAAGAAGCGCAATACATGGTGGGCTATTGTTTCTACAAAGATTCGCCCAGTCCACGGTTAGACCAGTCGGTGACACAAAAGGCTATCGATGCTTTGCAGTTGTATGTCAACCTGTATCCAAACAGCGACCGGATAGAAGAGGCTAATCGCTTGATTATGGAACTGCGGGACAAGCTCGTTTATAAATCGTACCTCACAGGCAAGCTTTATTATGACCTGGGAGATTACAAGGCAGCTGTTGTAGCACTGACCAATTCGATCCACGATTTCCCGGATACCAAGTACCGTGAAGAGCTGATGTTTATGTTGCTCCGGGCAAAATATCTGTTGGCAATCAGGAGTGTACCAGAAAAAAAAGAGCAACGTTTGAGCGATGCTTTGGATGAATATTTTACCTTTGTCGATGAATTTCCGAAGAGTGAATACCGGAAAGATGCCGATAAATTTTACAAAGAGACGGCAAAGTTGTTACATTATAAAGAAGAAGATTCAAATATTTAAATATGGACTATAAAAAAATTAAAGCTGAAAGTTCAACTATTCCAAGAGATTTGAATGACTTGGAAGAACAAACTGGGAACGTTTATGAAACAGTAATGATCCTGGCAAAACGTTCAAACCAGATTGCTTCAGAGATGAAGGAAGAATTGAATCAGAAGTTGCAGGAATTTGCTTCGTACTCGGATAACCTGGAAGAAGTATTTGAGAACCGTGAGCAGATTGAAATTTCAAAATACTACGAGCGTTTGCCGAAACCAACGTTGATTGCTTTTGAAGAATTGAAGCAAAAACAAATTTATCATCGTAACCCTGCTAAAGAAAATCGTAAGGGATTATAAAAAATAAGCCTTTTATGAGGCTCGAAGGAAAACATATTATTTTAGGTGTAACCGGAAGTATAGCTGCCTACAAGGCAGCTTATCTTTTAAGGGGCCTTGTGAAAGAGGGCGCTGAGGTGCAGGTTGTCATGACTCCGGCTGCAAAGGAGTTTATTACTCCGGTGACCATGTCGGCCTTGTCTGACAAGCCGGTTGCTTCTGAATTTTTTGCGGCAAATGACGGAACGTGGCATTCTCATGTTGATATGGGACAGTGGGCTGACCTCATGCTTTTTGCACCTGTTACAGCTGCCACGCTCGGTAAAATGGCCAATGGCATCGCTGATAATTTATTGGTTACAACGTACTTATCAGCAAAATGCCCGGTGTACATTGCCCCGGCGATGGACCTGGATATGTTTGGTCATCCTTCAACAACGAAGAACCTGGAGATTCTGCGATCGTACGGAAATATCATTCTGGAACCCGGAGAGGGTGAATTGGCCAGTGGTCTTCATGGGAAGGGGCGGATGCAGGAGCCCGAACAAATTGTGGAGGAGGTCGTTGTATTCTTCCACTCAAAAAAAAAACTTCTGAATAAAAAAGTACTGGTTACTGCTGGTCCTACGTTCGAAAAAATAGATCCCGTACGTTTTATTGGTAATTACAGCTCAGGCAAAATGGGATTTGCGCTGGCCCGGGAATTGGCGGATCAGGGTGCGGAAGTGACTTTGGTAGCCGGCCCCGTTCATTTAAAGATCAATCATCCCAATGTTCATCGAATTGATGTGGAATCGGCTAAACAGATGCACGATACCTGTTTGGAGCACTTCCCGAATGTTGATGCTGCGGTTATGTGTGCTGCTGTTGCTGATTACCGGCCTAAGGAAATAGCTGACCGAAAATTGAAACGGACAGAAGCATCGATGAATATTGAGTTGGAGGCCAATCCGGATATTGCTGCCGCGCTTGGGAAGCTGAAAACCAGCAAACAGTTGCTCGTTGGGTTCGCACTTGAAACCAATGATGAACTGCAAAATGCAGTGGGTAAAATTCAAAAGAAGAACCTCGATTTTATTGTGCTAAATTCCTTGCAGGATCAAGGCGCCGGATTTGGTGTCGATACCAACAAAATTACGATTCTTTCTAAAGACAATAATGCTCAGGAATTTGAGTTAAAACAAAAGGTAGAAGTTGCTGCAGACATCGTGAGAAAGCTTTCCGAAGAATTGGCAAAATGATAAGACTTCTGCATAATTTGATTATTTTTACTTCACAGGATATTCGATTACTATGAAGAGACTGAGCTTAGCATTACTTCTTGTTTTACTGGTTTTTGGAGTTGGATTTGCACAAGAACTGCGTTGCAATATCAGTGTTTCCGGACAACAAATTAAGGGCGCGAGTCCAAATGTTTTTCGTACCATGCAGGCGGATTTGTACGAATTTATGAATAACCGCAAATGGACCAACGATATTTTTAAAACAGACGAACGCATTGAGTGCAGCATTTATATTCGGTTGACAGAGCAGATCGCCGCCAATGAATTTAAGGGAAGTATCCAGGTGCAGCTTCGTCGACCGGTTTATGATTCAGGTTACGAAAGCCCCATTCTCAATCTAAAAGACAATAATTTTCAAGCGAAATACGTCGAGTACCAAACGTTGGAGTTCAATGAAACGTCTAACCGGGACAACCTGACCAATATTCTGGCCTATTATGCCTACATCATTATTGGCATGGATTACGATACGTTTTCGCCTGAAGGAGGGACACCCTATTTTG
>DATFMO010000548.1:0-2586 GCA_035266925.1 Sunxiuqinia sp.
AGACCGGTTTTCTCGGTGTATTCTGTTCCAACTTTCTCGATGAATTCATCCACAGCTTCGTCTTTTACAAGGCTCACCGTTGAGCCTCCAAAACCACCGCCGGTCATTCTTGATCCAATGGTGCCTTCAATTTTACGGGCAGCCTCAACCATGCTGTCCAACTCATGGCCAGTCACTTCATAATCATCGCGCAATGAATCGTGCGAACCATTCATCAATTGGCCAAACTCCTCCAGATGACCAGCTTTCAAAGCCTTAACGGCACTGGTGGTCCGCTCAATTTCACTGACCACGTGCCGTGCACGCCGCATCACAGTCTTATCTTTTATCTTATCTGCTAATTCATTGAACTCGGCCATTGTTAATTCCCCAAGTGTTTCAATATTTTTATAAGGCTTGATGGCGTCAACGGCAGCATGGCATTCGGACACACGTTCATTGTACTTGCCGGCATCCAAGCTATGCGGACTGTTGGTGTTGCCAATGATGATTTTCACACCATCCAAAACAACAGGCACCAATTCGTAGTCCAACGTGTCGCAATTCAGGAAAATCGCGTGATCTTTTTTGCCCATTCCTGAAGCAAACTGATCCATGATTCCGCAGTTCACACCAGCAAATTCATGTTCAGCTTTCTGCCCGTATTTTACCAGGCTAACGCGGTCCAAACCAAAGTCATAAGTTTGGTTGATGGCTACTGCAGTTGCCACTTCCAATGCTGCTGATGACGACAGTCCGGCTCCTCCGGGCACGTTGCCCCAGATTAAAATATCAGCTCCTGATTCTGGCTTCAAGCCATTTTTAACAAACTGAGCAATCACCCCAAGCGGATAATTTACCCAAGTTCCTTTTGGTAACGGAGTGGTCAATTGATCTAATTCCACTTTTTCAACCACTGACTCATTCAATGAGGAAAACTGAAAATAACGATTTGTCGTTTTTCGGATCAGGCAGTAGGTTCCAAACGATAACGCACATGGAAAAACAAACCCGCCATTGTAGTCGGTGTGTTCGCCAATCAGGTTGACACGACCAGGTGAAAAATAGGCAGCCACATCGCCTTCACCATACATTTCAATAAACTTTTGCTTTAAAGTTGCTACATCCATTTGTATTATATTATTGATTTTCAATTACAAAACAAAATTACCAACTGGTAGGTACTGGTTGGTTAATGTAAATAAAACTGTCTGAGCGCAGCTCTTGCAATTAATGTTATAAAACACATCACAAGGAATGACGACGAATTAAAGCCGCTGGGTTGTTCAATTTTGATTGGGAGCGTTCGGAAATCATTTTGGCCAGTGTTTTGCCCATCAGCACAAAATCAGTAGAGATCGTTGTGATTCCGCCGGCAACAACCTCTTTCAGCATGGTATCATTAAAAGAAACAATTCCAAAGTCTTGTCCAAGTGTAAAATTCATTTCATCGGCCATCTTAACCAATTTCACCAAATTTCGATCGGAAGGTACGAAGTAAGCTTCTCCTTTTTGTATGGTTCGATTGATCAGGCTGTGTACAATTTCATATGCAATCTGATGATCCTCGCAAAACCGTTTGAACCCAATCATCCGACCTTCCGGCTCTTTTCCACCCGGGTAAACCATGACCAGCTTTTCGTATTTGGGTAACAAATCCGCCGCTTCTTCCAGCGCTTTGTAAATATCCTGTTCAAAATCCTGGAAGACGACCGGATAGTCTTCCAAATCAGTCTTTTGACGATCAAGAATATAAACGCTATCCTTGGGCAAAACAGAAAGCACATCGGCTGTAAAATCAAAGGTAGCCGGCATAATTACATATGAAGTGTAATTTCCAGCGGCCTCATTGATGAGATCTTTAAAAACCTGGAAATTAAAGTGATGAAAATAAATATCGACACTTGCACGAATATCCAGGTTCTCCAACAGTGAAGTGTACAAATCTTCTTTAAAGGCATTCAACTCATCAAACAGCAAAAAAATCCGGTGATCAATATGAACGTCCGTCCGATTAATATAGTAGCCTTTCCCCGGAATAGAATTGATGATTCCCTTTGCTTTAAGCTCATTGAAAGCCACCATCACGGTGTCGCGCGACAAACCATATTCAGCACAAATTTCGTTGAGAGAGGGGATTTTATCGCCAACTTTCAGTTCCTCTCGCTGAATGGCTTGGTAAATTGAGTTGATAATTTGTCGGTATTTGGGAACGCCCAGGCTATCGTTTATATGAATGTTTTTCACAAAGTGTCTTTTTAGTTTGGCGAGAAAGGTCAAATTTACAAATTTTCTTCTATTTAACTCAACCAGTACCTACCAGTCAGGATCATTTATTAAATTTGTGGTCAAACGAAATAAAAACAGTACCATGCAAATAACCAGTAAAACTTTTGGCAACCTTCCAAATGGCTCGAAGGCGGACATTTTCACACTGAAAAATGACAAAGACATTACCGTGAAAATTACCAACTACGGTGCCATCATCACTTCGGTAGAAACACCCGACAACAAAGGAAAATCAGCAAATATTGTTTGCGGCTTTGACAAGCTGGAAGATTACCTAAGTGACGAATACCTCAACAGCTATCCTTATTTTGGGTGCAT
>DATFMO010000549.1:0-2278 GCA_035266925.1 Sunxiuqinia sp.
AAGATTATCCGGAATTCAATAAGTCAAGTTGAAAAGCAGCTGATAAATCAACCTCTTTGCGTTCGTACGCATCGCTCTTTTATCGTCAATCTCAGAAAGGTGACTCGAAAACAGGGCAATGCATCGGGTTACCGGTTGACCCTGGAAGGCATTTCCAATGAGGTTCCCGTTTCACGACAACATATCAAAAAGTTCGACCAAATTCTGGAGAATCACGAACTTCATCCCGCCTGATTTTGCTTTTCCATTGGTCACAAAAATGCGTCATTCATCCCACATTTTCCTTTCCTGACGGCCATTTCAACCCATCCAACACAAATTCTTGCTGTATAACCCAACTCTTTGGATAACGGTCAGCTAATGGTTCATTTTGTCTGGAAATAATCGATGAATTTTTAGCATTTATAAAACCATGAGACGTTTTTTCAACACATTGAGATTTCAAAAATTACTTGTATTAATTTGTTTTGAACTGTTCACTTTTCAAGCTGTTTTCGCCCATTCTATCACGGGGCAAATTATAGATGACAAAAACAAACAGCCCGTGCCCTATGCAACGATTTCGCTTTACAACGCGGTTGATTCTTCTCTGATCACCGGCGCTGTGAGCAATCCGGATGGCCAGTTTACAATCGGCGAGGTGATGACAGGTAACTATCAAATTCGGATCCAATGCTTAGGCTATGATGCACGCACCCAAAACATTGATTTTCAAAATGATGAAAACTATCAAGCGGGAACCATTCTATTGCACGAAAAATCGGTGGAAATTGGGGAAGCAGAGGTGGTCCGCGACCGGATCAAAGCGAAAACAGATGCGGACAAAACAACTTATTTTGTCAACAAAAAAATGGTGCAAGCCTCCAACTCCGGTCTTGACGTATTGAAGTATGTGCCGGGTGTTCAACTGGATTTTAACCAAACATTGTCGTATGAGGGCACTCCCAATATCCTGCTTCTGGTGGATGGCAAAGAACACGATGCCGGCTTCATTCGTCAACTGGATGCCAACCAGATTGACAAAGTTGAAATCATCCGGAATCCCGGAGCAAAATATGATGCGAATGTTTCGACCGTTTTCAATATCAGGCTGAAACATCAACAAACCGGCATCAATGGATACGTGCACGCGGAGATTCCAACATCCCGGAACGCTGTTTATATTTTCCCGGGATACAGCATCAACTACGGCGCAAACAAGTTTAATCTGTACACTTCTTACAGCGGCCAAATCAGCGACTTCCCCATCATTGAATCGAGTAATCGCACGATTTACGGTGCCGGTGCAACAACCTCAATTCAGTCGAAACAAGATGTGATGCAGCACAATTGGTCACACCGGTTCAATTTCGGCATTGACTATTTTCTGAATAAACACAACCAATTCAACCTGTATGCCTTTTACAATCCATATTCCAACGAACACAACGGAACAGCCAGTTTACAGTCGTTTGTGAATGACAAGCCAGCCATCAACTGGGAGGCAAACAAAAAAGATACAGACAAAAACCGAAAGGTATTGGGCTCCTTCTATTACAAACACCTATTTGCCAAACCGGAACAGGAAATTTCGTTGGATGCTTCTTTCTACAAGCTGAAAGCCAACAATGCCATCTCATACACGGATCAAACAAGCTCCTCTCCAACATCGGCTAGCGGCACTGCTGTTGAACCCAAACAAAATTCGGCTCGTGTGAAAATCGATTTCACTTCGCCCATGGGAGAAAACCTAAAGCTTGATGCCGGATTGAAAGGAACCTCCAAATCGATGGCTGACCGACAATCCGGTTCCTTCCATTATCGGGAAAATGTTGTGGCGGGCTATGGAGCTTTGTCCTACCAATATAAAAATATCCATTTCAACGCCGGGCTGCGAGTTGAACAGTCGTCCGCCAAACTGGTTGGCCAATTTAGCACCAACCATCTCAACTGGTTGCCATCTGCCAGTATTAATTATCAGTTTCCCGGGAAGAACAACGTCAAACTATCTTATCACCAATCGATATACCGGCCCACAATTTATCAGTTGAATCCATCGGCCTCACAAAGTGATCCATTTAGCTTGCAGCATGGTTACCCGGCGCTGAAACCGCAAATGAGCCGGCAACTCTTCCTGGACAATTCCCTCTCGCTGGGCAACAATTACCTGACAACACGCCTCTTTTACAGCAACACCATTGATGCGATCAGACCGCTTGTTTTACTGAACGATTCCAATCTTTTCGAAACAACGATTGAAAACGCCGGCAAAATCATCCACTATGGAATCCAATTTTCC
>DATFMO010000550.1:0-9269 GCA_035266925.1 Sunxiuqinia sp.
ATGACAGCTAACTAATTGAAAAACCATGCCCCTTATTCATGAGTGATGGTTTCCTTCCCGTTTTTTTCAACGTAATCATCAAGATGTTTCATCGCGATTTCAGTATCACTCCACCGTTAATTTTGTTATTCAACAGGTATGAAAACTTTTGATTCCGATAAATTCGGGGTAAATTGAATGGAAAATCGGAACCCCATGAAAAAATCAACACAAGCCCTCAAAAAATTTGCATCATTAAATTGTGCCCAGGCCGTGTTTTCAAGCTTTGCCGATGAACTTGGTCTGGATGAAGAAACAGCCTTAAAACTTGCCAGCGTTTTTGGCGGCGGAATGGCCAGGGGAGAAACTTGTGGCGCAGTGACCGGCGCTTACCTGGTCATCGGGATGAAGTCTGGTCACACCAATGGAGATTTGCTGGCGCAAGACAAAACCAAACAATTGATTCGGAAATTCAATCGCCACTTCAACATGAAACATGGTTCATTGAGGTGCAAAGAATTGTTGGGCTGTGATATCTCAACGACAAAAGGACGGATGAAAGCCAAAGAGAAAGATGCTTTCAAGCAATTCTGCCCGATGTTTGTGGCATCAGCCTGCGACATTTTGGAAGAGCACTTTTCGGATGTCCCAGTTGAAACTACGGTATCCCGATCAAAGAATTCCTCATCATTTAGTTTGATTCGTAAAAGGTTCACCACCAATTAGAAGTAAACCCAACTTAGTTGAACAAGCTCAAAACGGAGCGGTGGAGGTATCCAAACGACATGCTTTCCTTTTTTTGCCCCATGCTCAGGAATTTTGAATTCATTTATGGGGCATCAAAAAAGTCCCCAATAAGTTTTCCATCAATCTTCTTATCCGGCAACCGCCGGGAAGTTTCTGAAAATCAGGTTCCTTTTTGGGCTGGAATTGATGCTAATTTTCAAACCTGGCTAATGGTACCTACTTTTGGATCACACCGAAAGAAAAGCAAAAGGACGTCCATTGCTGAACGTCCTTTCTGTTTCTGTTAAATCTGAATATTACTTATTGTTCATCTGTTTCTATTGTTGGGTGCGACTGGTTTTCTTCGGGCAAATTGCCGGTCCACTTCTTCATCCGGTAGTTGATACGAATGGTGAGCATATACATCACCGGCGCGATCAACAAGGTCAGGAACGTGGCAAACGACAAGCCAAAGATCACTGTCCATGACATCGGTCCCCAGAAGGCTACACTCTCGCCACCCAGCGAGAAGTCGGGTGCAAAATGGGTGTACAGGGTGATGAAGTCGAAGTTCAATCCCACAGCTAATGGCACCAATCCGAGCACGGTTGTAATGGCAGTCAGCAATACTGGGCGCAACCTGGTTTTACCGGCTATCACCAAACAATCAATTTCATCCTGAATAGGCAGGAAAGCCTTCTCGCCATACCCCAGCTCTTCGCGACGGCGCTTACGGGTAAGATCGATGTAGTCGATCAATACGATTCCGTTATTCACCACGATACCGGCCAGTGAGATGATACCAATACCGGTCATGATGATGACAAACTGCATCTTGAAGGTGGCCAGTCCGAGGAATACGCCGATGGTACTGAACAATACGGTCACCATGATAATCAGTGGTCGGATGAATGAGTTGAACTGGGTCACAAGGATCAGGAAGATCAGCGCTACTGCGACCAACAGGGCATAAACAAGGAAACTGCTGCTTTCGTCTTGTTCCTGCTGTTCACCGGTAAATGAATACGTGTATCCGTGTGGCATTTTGTATTCAGCCAGCACCTGCTTGATGCGCGCATTGATCTCGTTGGCATTGTATCCCTCAACCACGTTGGACGAAATGGTGATCGTCCGCTTGAAATTCACACGGTTCACCTTGTCGTAGGTTGATGCATATTTAAAGGTGGCAACCGCCGAAATGGGGATTTTCTTGCCTTCAACCATCAACTTCTGATTCATCAATGTGGACACATCGTTGCGGTATTTTTCTTTCAACCGAATGAAGATATCGTATTCATCTTCTCCGTCTTTGAAATTGCCCACATCGTACCCGTACAGGCTGTTGCGCAATGCCATCGCCACTTTCTGTGTTGATAGTTCATAGCGGCGGGCTTTTTCGCGATCCACCTGGATCAACATTTCAGGTTGATGAATATTGATGTCCATTTTCAGCTCATCAATCCCCGGAATATTGTCATCGTTGATCATCTGCGTGAAGTCATCTGTAATTTTGATCAACTTGTTAAAGTCATCACCGGCAACTTCAATATTGATTGGCGCCCCAACGGGTGGCCCATTATCATCTTTTTCAACAAAGATTTTCGCTCCCACGAATCCTTTCAGACTCTTGGATATCTCCTGCATAATTTTGGAAGTACTGATGCCATCACGCAATTTAAACTCGACAAATGAAATGGTTGTCAACGATTTATTGGGCTGGCTTGCATTGGAGTCCACCATCTTACTTCCTTTCCCGGTTCCAACCGAGGTGGTTACCGATTTCACAATGTTCTGATACGGTTCAATCGTATGTTTGATGATTCCCTCCACCTTGCGCGACACTTGATCGGTTTTGTCGATGGATGTTCCCAGTGGAAGTTCCATGGTCACGTAAATATTTTGCGGATCGGTATCGGGAAAGAACACGACGCTGGGCTGCCTCACGACATAGAAAACAGCCGAAAGGATTAGCAACAGAAATGTTCCAACGAAATACAGAATGGGTTTTCGACCGGTCAGTGCAGCACGCAGTTGGTGCTCGTAAAAGTTTTCCAGCCAAACCAGGAATCGTGTCTGGAACCAGCGGGCCAATGGCCGGAATGCCACAACATTCAAAATCATAATCAGGGCAATGGTCATCAGGATATTTCCCAACAGGTAAATCTTTGGAATGTAACAGATGATGGCCACGGCAATCAATATCCCGGCTTTTTTGAAGACCCGCTTCCAATTGGCTTTGATACGGATATCGTCAACTTTCATGAATGACGACATGAACGGAGGGTTCAGCACCAGCGCCACAAACAATGACGAGGCCAACACGATGATGAGCGTTCGCGGCAAAATGCCCATAAACTCACCCACTATTCCTTTCCAGAACATGAGGGGCACAAAAGCCGCCAAAGTAGTCAGGGTCGATGAAATGATCGGGAACGCAATTTCACTCGTTCCTTTCTTCGTCGCACTCATTTTGGAGTAGCCCAGACCATAAAGCCGGTACACGTTTTCAACCACCACAATGGCATTGTCGACCAACATACCCAGTGCCAGGATCAAGGCATACAGCACCATCGAGTTCAGGGTGACACCCGACTGGTCGAGCACAATAAACGAAATGAACATCGACATGGGGATCGCCAAACCGGAGAAGAGTGCGTTGCGGAACCCCAGGAACAGGAACAACACAAACACCACCAGAATCATTCCGAGAATGATACTGTTCTCCAGGTTTTCAATATTGTTTTCAACCTGTACGGACATGTCACCTGTGACGACCGTGTGCAGGTTTTGCGGCAGGTAACCTTCATCTTTTTGCTGCTGCAATACCTTCTTTACCTTTTCGGTTGCCTCCAGAATGTTTGCACCACTTTTCTTGGTCACCGACAAAGTCACAACCGGCTGGTCGTTCAAGCGGGAAATGGTCGATTTCTCCTTGTAGCCATCCACCACATCGGCTACATCGCGCACATAAACCGGTTCGCCATTGTGCAGTTTGATAATGGTGTTCCGGATTTGGTCCATGTTCTTGTAATCGGCATCGGTACGCACCACCCGGCGTGTGTTGTCGGCTGTGAATTCACCAGCACCAATCGTGATATTTTCTTCCTGCAACGCTGTAGCAATATCATTATAGGTCATGCCCCGCGCTTCCAGCTTGTACGGATCAACATTGACCTGAATCTCCCGGTCATCGATTCCCCGAATATTCACTTCTGAAATTTCGCTGAGGCTTTCCATTTCATCTTTCAGGTCCTCGGCATACTTCTTCAGCTCGCGCATACTGAAATCCCCTGAGATGTTAACGTTCATAATCGGGAACTCCGCAAAGTCGAGGTTCATGACCAGTGGATCTTTGTCGAGGTCACCCGGCAGGTCGGAACGCGCCTTATCCACGTTGTCCTTCGTATCCTGCAGCGCTTTTTGAACATCCACATCGGTGTCAAATTCAACCACGATGGTACTCACATCCTGGTACGATGAAGAGGTCACTTTTTTCACCCCATCCATTCCTTTCAGCTGCTGCTCAATGGGACGGGTTATCAGGTTTTCAATATCGACCGGAGAGTTTCCCGGATAAATGGTTTGCACGAAAATATACGGAATCACGATTTCCGGGAACGACTCCCTGGGCATGCTCTGGTAGGAGAAAAGTCCGAAGAAAATAATCATTCCCGTCAAAATGTACACGGTAATTTTGTTCTTCAGGGCCAGGTAGGTCGGCTTAAATTTTCGCTGTATATGTTGCGTATTATCGCTATGTTTTTCTTTTGCCATGCTTTTCTATTTTACAGCTGATCAACTATAAATTATTAATTTGCCTGGATTGGAGTTCCGTCAACAACCTGCCCGAATCCTTCAGAAATAACGTTCATGTCAGCAGTCAATCCGCTAGTCACTTCGGTCATGTTATTATCGGTCACCCCGGTCGTCACGTACACTTTCCTGGCCATCAGTCCATCGCCTTTTTTTGCGCCGATGAACGTGTACTTGCCTTTAAAATCTTCTTTAATTAAAATTGAAGGAACCACAACAGCATCTTTGGCCACATAGTCGCGTAATTTAACCAAAGCGTCCATGTTGGGCTTAATCAGGTTGTCTTTATTTTGAAGATTCAAACGGACGCGGAATGTCCGGTTGTTGGGATCGATATAATTACCAATCATTTGGATTTTAGTTTTCACATCTTTGTTGATCGCCGGGAACGTCACCGTTGCCATGTCGCCTTTCTTAATTTTGGTCAGGTAGGTTTCAGCCACGTCAGCATACACTTTTATTTGCTGAATATTAACCAGGCGTGCGAACGGAATTGCGGCACTGGCAATTTGTCCCTGCTTTTGGTAGATCTCGTCAATCGTTCCATCAACCGGCGCTTTAATGATCGACATATCTTTTTGGGCCTTCAGGTTTTCCAATTGCTTTTCCAGTGCTTCCTTATTTGACCTGGCCTGCAAAAACTGCATTTCAGAACCAATATGCTGATCCCACAGATTTTTCTGGCGCTCGAAAGTCGTGCGCGCCAGGTCGAGATTGATTTTCACCTGCTCAATGGATTTGTCGATCGGGTCAGAATTCAGCACTGCCAGCACGGTTCCTTTTTTCACAATGTCACCTTCCTTGACATTAATTGTCATAATTTGCCCGGAACCTTCGGGGCTCACATTCAGCTCCTGGTCTGCTTGCACATTTCCAGTCACTTCAAAAAAGTGCTCGAATGTTTTTGGTTTGATGGGGGAAAGCACCACCTGCTTGTATTCAACCGTTGCATCGGAGTTCAGGTCTTTTTCCAGCGCATCGATTTTTTGCTGTAAATCGTGTACCTGCTCCTTATACTTAGTCAACTGCGCCTGCTTCGACTTATCATCATTCCCGGCGTTTCCGGAAGAGCAGGACGCCAGGATCACAACCGCTAAAATTGCTGCCAGTTGATTTATGATGTTGGATTTTTTGATTGTCATTTTCATCTCGTTACGTTGTTTAAAGTTTTCCAATTGCTTTATCAAGGTCAATTTTTGAATTCAGAAGTTGAATCACGCCAGAGACCCATGTTCCCTGTGCCTGAATGTATTGGGTTTCGGTTTGTGAAAGCTCGATGCTACCACTGATACCATTATTGTACTTTATGGTCGTTTTGTCGTAGATCTTCTTCGCCAATTTCTTGTTATCAACATCATTTTTGTATTGATCCACTGCACTTTCAATATTGGCTGCCGCCGATAAATAATCTTTCTGAAGCGATTGTTGGGCTTGCAGTTCGTTGTTCTCTGCTTGCTGATAGGCGATTTTTGCCTGCGCCACCTTGGCCATTTGCTGGCCAGAGGTGAAAATCGGAATTGATAAGTTCAAACCAATCATGGACGAACGGAACCAGGGCACGCTGTTCTTAAATAAATTGGCACTGTTCCCGTAAGCCGTTTTTCGCCAGTTGTAAAACGCGCTGATCGTTGGCAAATAGGCCGATTGGGCCAACTTCAGCTGTTTCATGCTGAGTTGACGTTGGGTATCCAGCATCCGGTAGTCAATGTGCGTTGAATAGTCGAAGCCGCCTTTATACTTGTCCTGTGCAAGCAACGGTTCAATAAAATCATCCAACGACTGTGTCAACTGAATGGGTTTATTCACATCCACTCCCATGGCGTACTTCAACACTACACGGGCCACTTTAATTTCCCGCTCAGCTTTTGAAATTTCGTTTTCGGCCTGCTGTACCAACAGTCGCATCTGGTCAACATCCTGCTCTTCTACAAATCCGTTTTTGTACATGGCTTTGGTGTCCTTCTCGAGCTTTTGCGAGTTGGCCAGGTTCTCACGCATCACGCGCAGATTTTCTTCGGCAGTCAACACCATGAAATATGATTGGGCCACGGCATGCTTAATTTCGATTTCTGTTTTCTCCTTGGTTTGTGTGGCCATCTGCAGGTAAATTTTAGCTGAACCCACCCCAACGATGTAGGAACCGTCGAAAATTAACTGGTTCACCGAAAAGCCGAAGTCGGAGTTGTAATCCTGTCCAAACTTCACCGGAACATAGGTTCCGGAATCCTGTCCGAAAAACTGGCCGGGAATCAAGGATACCGGTAAGTTTAGGTTTTTAGTATAGCTGGCTGATCCCGAAACCTGTGGCAAACCAATGGCAATGGTCTCCCACACCTTCTTTCGGGCAGCAGCCACATCGAGCCCACTGTTTTGAGCGACATAAGAATGCTCCAGCGCGAAAGACTGTGCTTCGGCCAGCGTAAACTTTAGTTCGTCCTGAGCTCTCGTAGTCCCCGCTATCACCAGGAATAACAGCAGGGTGAATAGCTGTTTCGTTTTAGTTTTCATTCTGAACATTGTTTAATTGTTGTTTAAAGTATTTTAAGCCTGTTTCTGTGCAAATCCCGTGGAAATGATATTCCATCGTTTGATCAAATAAATGAATATCACGTACTTCTTCGTCGGTAAAAATTCCATTATCCGGGTTGAAAACCAATAAAAATCGCCCAACGGCTAATCGAGCCATAAAATCACTATCCACATCCTCCCGAAATAATCCTTCTTGCTTCCCTTGTTCCATTACCGAGAAGTTATCTTCATAAATTTTTTCCCGTTTGAATTTGATGATTTTCTTGTAAACCCTGGGATAACTTTTCCTTAAATCATACTCCAAATTGTTGTGAACCAGTTTAAACATTTTGACCATGTGGCGCCTGACATTCATGATCCGATCAATCGCGTTCCCACCTTTTATTTGGGTTAAGCGAATATTCGGGTTGTTCAAAAAGTAAACATCCACAACCTGGTTCACCAAATCTTCCTTGTCTTTGAAATATTGGTAAAAGGTCTTTTTCGAGATTCCCAACTCGTGGGAAACATCATCCATGGTGACACTCCGAATGCCATGCTTCAGATATAATCGACCAACTTGTTCGAGTATGAATTTCTTTTTCTCCTCCATAAGGGGCGCAAATATAACGCACAATTTTCCTTTCGGAAACTTTCATGCCAAAAATAGTTTCCTTGGTTTTCTAATTTAACATTGACGAAAAAGATTTGTTTCCCAAATCGGACACAAAACTATTTTATTCGGAAGAATTCCGGCTGTAGGAATCGGCGAATGAAGAAATAAATCGAGGAATGGAGAACTTCTACACGAATTTAGTTCCCAGTTTTCTCAACCCCCTCAGCTTACTAAAAGAACCTCGGCAATTTTCAAATCAATGGGGTTTGTCAGCTTGATGTTTTCGACATTACCATCCACCAAATTAATTTTATAACCCGAAGATTCACAAACCGATGCATCATCAGTAAACAAATCTTGTTCAGGCTGTTCGTACGCTTTTTTTACAATTTCACATTGAAATGTTTGTGGGGTTTGAACCAACCGGTATTGGCTGCGATCCACATGCTGGCTTGCAGCACCATCCAACCGGCGAATCGATTCCACGACCGGGGCAACCGGCAAAGCGTTTCCTTTTTCAAGAGCCGTTTGGAAACAGTTGGTGAGCGTTGCCAGCGACACCAGTGGGCGCACACCATCATGGATGAAAACAATGCCCGAATCGCCCACTTTTTGCAGGCCGTTTTTCACCGACTGAAACCGGGTTGTTCCGCCTTTGGCTAATTCAACCGGATGTTGAAAACGGTGATCGGCGCAAATTTGCCCCCACTGTTCAAACTGATCTTCCGGCAATACCAAAATAATTTCAATCGTTGGATCAAAATCAATAAATCGCTGAATAGTCCAAAGCAAGATCGGTTTCCCGGCTAACTTCAGAAACTGTTTGGGAACGGTGGCCCCCATTCGGGTTCCTTTTCCTCCGGCAACTATCAAGGCAAACTTTTTCATAAATTTGGATGTTAGAAACAAAAGTACAATTCGATTTTAATTTCCCTTCGTCGTTTTCACCTTCATGCTGTTTATTTTAAATGAAGAACATGAATTTTTATTAACCAACACAATCTGATCATGAAACTGTTAATTGATTTTTTGAAAGATCTTCGCAAAAACAATCATAAAGAATGGTTTGACAACAACCGGGACCACTACGAGGAAAGTCGCCAACAGATGTTGTTCTTCACCGAGCTGATGATCCAGGAAATAGCCAAGTTTGACCCGGACATCCCGATGCTGAATCCCAAAGAATGCCTGTTCCGTATTTATCGTGACGTTCGTTTTTCGAAAGATAAAACACCCTACAAAACACACATGGGAGCTTTTGTAGCACGCAACGGACGGAAAAGTGACCGCGCAGGTTACTACATTCACATTGAACCAGGCAATTCCTTTTTGGGTGGCGGTGTTTGGGGACCAGCAGCTGATCATCTAAAAGCCATCCGCTCTGAAATATTTGATAATGCCGAAGGTTTCAGAGAGATTATCAACGATGAGGATTTTCAAAAATACTATTCCCACATTCACGGCGACAAGCTAAAAACGGCTCCCAAAGGATTCCCAAAAGATTTTGAGGATGTGGACCTTTTACGTTACAAATCCTATGCTTTTGGGTTTCAGGTGCCGGATAAAACCATCGTAAATGGAAATTTGGTTGAAGTTGCTGTAGATGCCTTCCAGGAATTATACAAAG
>DATFMO010000551.1:0-8028 GCA_035266925.1 Sunxiuqinia sp.
TTTACCAGACACCAATGATTATTTTTTGAGTGATGCACGCTGAATAAATTCAGTTTTTTTCTTATTTAAATTCTTTCCAAACAAACGGTCTGATTTTTGTATGTTTTTCAATCATTATTATTATTTTTGGGGGAATTCGAAAAAAATAAACTTTTAAAATAAACTGAAAAAAACTGATAAGTTATGAAGCGAATTTTTTTAGCAGTTGCATTGGTCATGTTTGTAGCAGTTGGTTTTGCGCAAGAAGCAGTCGATGCAGTTAAGATGAAGAACGACGGAAATGGAGCACTGAGAAGCAAGAATTATAAGAAAGCTCTTGGATTGTACGAAAAAGCAATTGCCAATTGGGGAGATGAGAAACCAGATAACGCGATGATTTATAACGCAGGTTATTGTGCCTATAAAACAAAGGACTTTAAAAAAGCAGTACAATATTTTGGTCAATCCATTGATAACAATTACAAAGTTTCAACAGCTGTTTTATACAAAGCAAACTCCATGCGGTTATCCGGTGATGTTGATGGTTTTGAGCAAACCCTTGAAAAGGGAATAGCTGATAACCCGAACAATCCGAAAATGAAGGATATGTTGGCAACACATTACCTGAAAGAAGGTAATGCGATTTACAAAAAAGGAGCAAAAATTTTACAAGCAGCAGCAGCAGATGTAACTGCAGGTAAATACAAAACTACCGACGACAAGTATAAGCAAGCTGCAGCCAATGCAAAAGTCGAATTTAAGAAAGCGCTCCCATATTTTGAAAAAGCGTTGAAGATTGCACCAAACGATGATACTGCCAAGCAGTTGAAAGATGCGTGTATGCAAGCGATTAAAAGCTAATAAAATTATTAAAGACGAAAGGAAGCTGCTCAAACGAGCAGCTTTTTTTATGTCTTCTGGTTACTATTTTTGTCGCTTTGTATAACCAAAGGACTTTGGAATGAATCGCCGGTTTCCTGATTTATAAAATTGACATTAATTTTACAGGTCTTAACCCAACTATTAATCTGGCATTGTTTCGGAAATCGTAATTTTATTTTTTTTGAAATTATGCGACGGAACTTGATTCATTGGCGCGGTCTTTTATTGACCTCGAGTTTACTTTTGTTGTTTGTGTTAGGAACGCGGGGGCAAGATAGCCGCGAATTTCTTTTATGGAATACTACGTCGGTGCAGGCTCCCATCCAACATTTGTATTGCATAAAGCTGAGTACAAAAACACAATATCTTCCACAAGATCAACAGCGGAAAGAGACTTATTTAGATCTCTCATTATATCGAAAAATGAACAGTTGGCTGCAGCTTGGTGTGGCTTTTCGAGGTGCACAGCATGTTGATACTAATAGCAACGTGGCGGAGTACCGGCCTCAATTTATCACCAAAATTGCATTCAAGCTGTCGCCGGTAAAATTCACTTCAACTAATCGATTAGCCCGGCGATACTTCAGTGGAGGGCAGCATTATTTTAGGTACTACCACAATCTTTTTATTCATCTTCCATCACTGGCTCATTGGCCAAAGCCATACATTGGAGAAGAAGTCTTTTTAAAATTGAATCACGACCATATTCACTTACTCCGTGCTTATGCTGGTTTGCATGTAATTAAACATCAGCATTTTAAATTGGACACATTTTATACGCTCCAACATTCAAAATCAGGTGCATCCTGGTATGACAGTGATATTGTAGGGATGAATCTTAACTTTTTGTTGTAGTATTATATCAGGTAAGTGAGTTTAACCTGTAAGCCAAAGTTGATTGGCATACCCGGGTAATAATAGCGGGGTGCATTGCCGCCAAACGAATTGGCATTGATCAAGACCATGGAACTGTAATGTTCGTTGGTTAAGTTATTGCCGGTCAAGATCGTTTTTAGGCGAAACCGTCCCATTCCTTTTTCATATTGAAGATTAGCAGACAACAGACTGTAGGCGTCCGAATACACTGAATTATCGTCGCGTAAGGGCATCCGCCCAACATGGCGATACCGCATTTGAAAAGTGATGGTTTGTTTCCAACTTAGTTGATAACTTAAATTGTTAGTGTGTCTTGGAACACCGGTCAATTCATTGCCCGAATAATCAGTTTCACCATCTAAAAAATGAACGAAATAATAGGGCGTGAAACTTCCATTGAACGATAGTTTATTTTTCCAATTTCCTGAAGCAGGCCATCGGTATTGCATGAAATATTCCACGCCGGGATGAGCCGTTTGTCCGGAATTGATTCCCATGTAGGCATCTTCGCCAACACGCCGGGCAACCAACAAATTGCGAATGCGCATGTAGTAGGCTGACAGGTCGTAATAAAACCGTTCGAATAGATAACCGCGGCTTCCAACTTCAAAGTTCCATCCCGTTTCAGGTTGAATGTTGGGATTTCTGCTTCCGTCTGGCATAAGTGTTTCTTCCAGGCTGGGCGGAGAAAATCCGTGACTGACCTGTGCATAAATACTGTGCCTTTTTGTTAGCGAATAGTTGAATGCCAGTCGTGGTGAAACAATTAGTTTAAAGGTATAGTTGCCAGATTGATCACCGTCTGCCAAAAACAAATCGGTGTAATGATAAGCCGTTTGGTTGATGTTGGCCCCGGCGGAAAATTTCAGTTTGTTGCTTGGTTGGTAGTCAGCTTGCCCAAATACATTAAAGTAATTTCGGTGTTCAAGGTTATCAGAAAGCTGTGCTCCCTGTTGGCGGTTGCCGTTCTCAAATGTGCTCCAATCGTATTTTTCAAAAAAACTTTCATTGCCCAATGTGAATTTCCAGTTTGCTTTTGGACCTTCAATTTTCTTTTCAAAAACAAAACGACCACCACCATACCGGCTGTTTTCTTTTAACAGGTTGAAGGGACGTAACTCTTTTGAGTTTCGGTTTTGTCCAAAAAGTGCAATGGTTGATTGCCAATTGTTGCCCCAATGGCTTTTGATGGATGCTCCAACTAAATTTTTCCCATAATTCTCATACCCTTTGGTTTCAGCCCAGCTACTCGCTGCTTTCTCAGGCGAATTCGTGTAGGTTTGTAAATCCAGCGAACTGGGAATGTAAGCCATTAATTCAGTATGGTTAACGATGATGTTGATTTCATTGCTGGCAAATTCATAATGGCCAACATAATTCAGGTTGAACCGGTCGGTTTGGTTGTTTTCGCGATAGCCATCAGAATTCAGTTTTTCAATGGCCAACAGGTTGCTGTTCTTTTTTCCAGCCAAAGCTACTTCACCATTAAATTGATCGGTCTGATACGATGCCGCGCCGTAGTTTGCAGACAACCAGCTTTGCGTGGGATGTACTGCTTCAAACAGCAATGTTCCGCCAAGCCCTGAGCCATAAAACCCGGATGCAGGACCTTTGATGACTTCAACTTTTGACAATACCGACTGGTTTAAATCTTCCACCGTTGTTTCACCAACACCGTTGGTCAGTGGAATGCCAGCAAAGTAGGCCCTAATTTTATTCGATGCATAAGGTGATCGACTACCTACGCCACGAATGGTCAATCGGTTGGTGTTCAAACTGCCACTTTGCATGTACACCCCGGGCACTTGGTTCAGCACCGTATTGATGGGGTGCATGGTATTTTGCTGGAGTTGTGAGGGCGAAATGATTGCAATTGACCCGGGCGTGTTTTGTAGCCTGCTTTCATAATGAAAAGCATGAACCGTCACTGCTTCAACAGCAATGATTGTATCTTGTAAATTACTTGTGACTTGATTTTTTGATGTCTGCGAAAATGCAGGTAAGGATGCAAAAAAGCACAACACGCTCATCGCTAAAAAAAGAAATGAGTGTTTCATCGTCAATCAGGATTTGATTTTTTTTGGTTTGCAGAGTTTGCTTTCCTTTTTCGCTTCAGCATCACATTTTTTGCACCGGTATTTTGGATTGCCCGGTGCTTCATAATCTTTCTTTTTACATGCTGTTTTGCTCATTGTCTACGGGTTGTTTTTCAGTGTGAAGAACAAGCGAAATGGAGCAATTGTTTTGGAACGCTGACCATCTGAAGCTCTATATTATTTTTGAAATCGTTTGCCCCACCATGCCTTCAGGCGTTCCATAATTTTTTGCTCTGAAGCATTATTTTGAGGCTTATAAAGGCGTTCTTTTTTTATTTTTTCCGGTAGAAAATCCTGTTCGGCAAAGTTACCTTCATAGGCGTGGGCGTATTTGTAGTTATCGCCATAGCCCAGCTCTTTCATCAATTTGGTGGGCGCATTGCGAATAGGAAGAGGAACCGGCAAATCACCTGTGTTTCGAACCAATTGCTGTGCTTTGTTAATGGCTTCATAGGCTGAATTGCTTTTTGGTGAAGTCGCCAAATAAATGACACATTCTGACAAAATGATTCGTGATTCAGGATAGCCAATTTGATGCACTGCATCAAACGTACTTTGCGCCAGTAACAGGGCATTTGGATTGGCCAAGCCTACATCTTCAGCAGCCAGGATAAGCAATCGACGGGCAATGAATTTGACATCTTCCCCGCCTTCAATCATGCGGGCCAGCCAGTACACGGCTGCATCTGGATCGCTGCCGCGAATACTTTTAATAAACGCTGAAATGATGTCGTAATGCATTTCTCCCTTTTTGTCGTAAATCGCCTGCTTACTTTGCAGACGTTCCGTGACTTTTTCATTCGTGACAACGATTTTGGAACCTTCTTCAGCATGGACGACCAATTCCAGAATGTTGAGCAGTTTTCGGGCATCACCTCCAGAAAAGCGGAGCAGCGATTCATGTTCCTTGATTTCAATGTCCTTTTGTTTCAACTCAGAGTCTTTGGTGATCGCCAGATCCAGAATTTTCAGTAAATCATCTTTTTCCAACGATTTTAAAACATACACCTGACAGCGGGATAGGAGCGGGGAGATGACTTCAAACGAAGGATTTTCCGTGGTAGCACCAATCAGTGTCACAATGCCTTGTTCAACGGCACCAAGCAAAGAATCCTGCTGCGACTTGCTAAAACGGTGGATTTCATCAATGAAAAGAATCGGATTCGGCTTGCTGAAGAACTGTTGCTTTTTGGCGCGTTCCAGTACCTCGCGAACATCCTTCACCCCGGAACTGACTGCACTGAGCGTGTAAAACGACCGTTCAAGCGTATTGGCGATAATTTTGGCCAGTGTTGTTTTTCCCACTCCGGGAGGCCCCCAAAGAATGAAGGATGAGATGTTTCCCGATTCTATCATTTTCCGTAAAACAGCTCCTTTCCCAACTAAGTGTTCCTGGCCAATGTAGTCATCCAATGTATTTGGACGGAGGCGTTCTGCTAGTGGAATCAAACTCATAATCTTAAATTTCTACGTCGGGCTTCGTTTAAATAATTTCGGTATCGAAAGATGGCCGGGCTGAACGGCAAAAACAAAAAAGCAATGAACAGGTGGATGCCGCTAAATAATAAAAGCATGACCAAAGAGAACACGACGGATCCTACGAAAATCCACAACATCGTGCGGCTCTGTTTTAGTTTCATGATCAACTCTTCATCGCTTAATTGACTCAAATCTCTCATCTTAATTACAGTATCTTTTAATCACGTTATAGGCATCCAGAATACCCAGCTCGCCGGCCTTGCTTAAGTCTTGGGCGCCACCATCAATATCGTCAAGGTAAATTTTTGTTAGCCCACGATTGAAATAGGCTTCAGCGAAATCCGGTTGCAACTCAATGGCTTTGTCCAGGTTTCGGATGGCTTCCTGGTAACGTTCCAATTTACAAAGAATGTAGGCTTTGTTATAATAGGAAAACGGAAATTTTGGATCAAGAAAGATACAAACCTGATAGTCATCCAGAATCTTATTGTATTCCTTCATGAATTCAGATGGTTGGCTGTTTTTCGTTTGCTGTGTCTGACTCTGACTTACTCCAATAGGAATGGTCATGTTATCGGTGGCATTGGGCACGGATTCAAGCAATGCCAACATTTTGGTTTGGCAATTGGCCCGGCTAAAGTGCGCCAGGGTGCTTTTATCGTCCAATGACAAAGCCTGGTTGAAATCAGTCATGGCATCGTTGTATTGATTCACAAGAAACCGGAATATTCCACGGCTGAGATAGTTTTCAGATGCCTTGTTTTTTTTGATTTTTTCGTTGAAATACAAGATGTTGTTTTTGAAATAGTCAGTAAGTCCTTTCGGTTCAATATTGGTAATGGTCATGGTTGGAGTGTAATTGTTGAACCGATTCAATTTTTCCAATGCTACATTGTAATATTGAAGTCGCTCGTAGTCCACCGATTTCTTGTTATAGGATGAAACCACGAAAATATCCTGTAACTCAATGATAATGTTTTTGTTCTGAATACGGCCATCATCCACATCCTGATCGTCATTTGTGGGGATGTTACGCGTATCAGCCAATGAAAGCCGGAAGCGGCGTCGTTCCTTTTCTTCTTCGCTTTTATTTTGTTGTTTCTGCTGCTGTTGTTGTTGCTTTTTGAGCTGATCTTGAGTCGGGCGCTTTTGTGGCGATTGAGCCGGTGCTTTTTTCTGAATATTTTGAGCTTGCTGTTGCGACGACTTTGATTGCTGCTGGCTCTGCTGCTGCTGCTGATTTTGTGCCATGGCATTTTCATCATTGATGCGTTGCTGCATGTTGAGGCGTGGATCGAGCTTAGTCGCTACTTCATAATCATGTTTGAAGCCGGGTATTTTCAGAATTTCCTTGGCAATCCCCCTGTTGAAATAGGCATTTGGCAGCGTCGGATTAATGTCCAGCGCCAAATCATAATCCATGATTGCCCCTTTATAGTCTTCAAGCTTTTGCTTCACAATACCACGGTTGTTGTAGGCATAGGCATTTTGTGGGTCTAATTTGATTGTTTGGTCAAAGTCCCGAAGTGCAGCGGCATAATCATCTTGTTGAAAGTGTGCCAACCCGCGCAATAAGTAGGCATTAGCAAAGTGCGGCCGAATCAGAATCGCCTTATTTAGGTCCCGAATTCCCTCCTTGAAATCACCTTTCATGATATTGGCGTTGCTACGATTTATGAAGGCGTTGATGTAATTGGGATTGATTTCCAATGCCTTGTCGTAATCGGCAATCGCCCCTTCTGCATCTTTCATCGATAGTTTGGCTATCCCGCGGTTGTTATAGATATCCGGATTGTTTGGATCCATCTCCAAAGCTTTATTGTAATCAGCAATCGCTTTTTTGTATTCTTTAAGTTGTAAATAAGCCAATCCGCGATGCATGTATGCTTCCGGGTAATATGGTTTAATCTCAATCGCCTTATTGTAGTCTTCAATGGCACCGCGAAAATCTTCCAGTTGATGCTTGGCCACTCCCCGGTAAAAATAGGGTTCAGGCAGCTGTGGCTTAAATTTGATAACAATGTTGAAGTTTTCAATCGCACCAACATAATTACCAATCTGGATACGCGTTTGGCCCACCCGAATGTAATGGTTGATGTTTAGCTGGCTAAAAGCCAGGTTGCTGATCAACAGCAGTAACAGGGAAATTCGTAGTTTCATGCGGCACAATTTACAAAGAGCAAAAATAATATTTTAACGGTGATGACTTTGTTTTTGCTATTTTTATTCAATCTTTCGAATTTTTAACAAAAAACAGACCAATGAGGAGATTGGCAACAGGGGAGTAAATTTAGTATCAAAATCGGTTTTTACCCCTAAATCCCCTGACGGGGACTTCAGGTATGGAGCTTTAAAAAAGATGTTTGGGTTCAATTGATTAGTTCAATAATAATTTCCGCCAAATGGGAATCAGTAATTAAGTTTCAATGTTCTACAATGCAAAACCTCACATTTTTGAAAAGGCGAAAATGTTAAGAAAGAATATGACGATTGCTGAGAGTAATATTATGGGAACATCTTAAGGGTAGAAAGATGTGCAATTTTCGTTTTAGAGCACAACATCTTATTGATATTTTTATAGTAGACTTCTATTGCCATCAATTGAGGCTGGTAATTGAAGTTGATGGCGGCATTCATTTAAAAAGAAGTCGGAGTGAATATGATATTGGACGTGAAGAAGAACTTGATAATTATGGAATTAAAGTTATACGATTTA
>DATFMO010000552.1:0-3705 GCA_035266925.1 Sunxiuqinia sp.
TGCTCGGTTGACCACCTCGCCAAATAATAAATGAGTTGTGTTTGAGCACGGTCGCCGGGACTATTTCACCCACCAGGTTACCATTCTCTACATGCCAATAGGTGGTATCACCATCCCAATTGTTCAATGTTTCTCCATTAAATATGGAAACAAAACCACTGGAATCGGCTTCAGTTGTCGATTCTGATTTTTCAGCAGTTGTATTTTTCTTTTTATTGGTTGATTGACAACTGATAAATGAGATGATGAAAATAAGAACGGCGAATTGATTCAGTTTGAAAGTTGAGTGTGATGCCATGTTTAGTTGTGTTTAGTGGTTTGAGAAAATGGCTGTTTTTCGATGACAAGATATTAAAAAATGAGCAATGAATGATTCCGGGCGAGTAGTTGGAAGATAACAAAAAAGCTCCGCTGTTTTCAGCGAAGCTTTTTACGTGGGTGGAAGATGGGATTTGAACCCACGACCCCTGGAACCACAATCCAGTGCTCTAACCAACTGAGCTACGACCACCATGTTGCTTTGGTATTCAAAGCGGGTGCAAATATAAGGATTTATTTGGAACGACTGCAAGCATTTTTTGCTGATCGTTGGAAATTTTTTAGTTCGTTTTTTAAAGTTTTTCTTTTTCAATGACTTTCCCATTTTCATCAAGTAGCAGAAAATAGCGATTGAGTTGATGATCGCGCACAATGAGTTCGTAGTTAATCATATTTTCCCGGTAAATAGCGATGGCACTCATCACTTCACCTAGCTGGTCAACTTGTTTGTGAATGGCCAACGGAAGCTTGTTCAGAGGGAGATTTATTTTCAGGCTTTCCAATAAACCATCATTCTTAATTCGCGCGATATGTTCAAGTTCGTTGAGGTAGAAAATTGCCTCGTAGGATTCTCCGTTCGTTGACCAATCAATATTCAAGCTATTTTTAAACTGACTTTGAAAGGTCTTTAAAACGGGAGGTGGAATATTTTTTTCTTTTGAATTATTAAAAAATCGATTTAGTAAGTTTTTGAAATCCATTGTTTTGTTTGTTTTTGTGGTTCTCCATATGGACGGAGTTTTGCGAATAAGTAACTAAAATTGATTAATCTTTTTCAACCTGTTGCTGATATAAATGAATGACTCGTGTGCGCGCCCTTTTCAACCTCATTTTTACAGCATCTTCGCTGATTTTTAAGGTTTGTGCAATTTGCTTTCCGGATAGGTTATCCTGGTATTTCATCAGTAAAAGTGCTTTTTCCTCCGGGTGGATCATTTCCAGGATGCGGATTAAGTTTTCGTAGGAAAAATACTGAAGGTCAGCTTCCGATTCTTCAATGATATCAGGGATTTCATGTTGGCGGTTCCAGTTGGGATAGTGCATTTTTTTCTTCTGTCTTAAATAATCGATGGAATGATTGTAAGTGATGGCATACAGCCAGGACGAAAACGTGGAATTTCCCTTGAAACCGGGAAGTTTCTCAAAGGCTTTTGAGAAGATTTCATTGGCAAAATCTTCAGCCAGCTTGCGGTTTTTTACAAAACTGAAACTTTTATCAACCACCTTTTGGTAGTACCGTTTGTAAAGCAGTTCGAAAAGATCAGGCTGATTTTCATGAACAATCAGTTGAATGAGCTCTTCGTCAGCAGTCGTTTCAGGTTTTTTCACATGCATCGTTTGTGGATTAAAAAGGGGTTCGAAAAATCTTTTGTCATTGCGTTACCATAATCATTTTCATCGTCTAAATATTGCTTTTGATAGCAATCAATGAGTCAATTAAAATTAGTCATTGATTTTTAATTATTCATTAAAATAAATTGAACGATGAAAAAAAATTCTATCCTTTTATTAGCAGCCGTGACGTTGGCTGTTTTGTTCAGTGGTTGTGGAAAAGTTCCGCAGGCCGAGTTGAACGCTGCCGAGGCAGCAATTGATTCTGCAAAAATAGCAGGAGCCGATATTTATTTGATTGAAGATTTCACGGCTCTCCAGGATTCAATGAAAATGATCAATGAAAATATCGAAGTACAAAAAGGAAAATTATTTAAAAAGTACAATGCTGTGAAGGACCAGTTGGCTTACGTCACCACGACTGCAAACCAGTTGGTAGCCAATACTGAAACGCGTAAGCAGGAAGTGAAAGAAGAGGTCCTGAATGTTCAGAATAAAGTCAGTACGCTGTTGCAACAAAACAACGAGTTGCTGACCAAAGCTCCGAAAGGCAAAGAAGGCAAAGCTGCATTGGAAGCCATTAAAAATGATCTCAGCTTGATTGAATCATCAAACACTGAAGTTTCGAATATGGTTTCGGATGGTGATTTTTTGCCGGCTCTTGATAAAGCATATGCTGCCAAAGACAAGGCGATGTCAATCAATACGGAGTTAAACAACGTGATTGAAAAATACAATAAGGCTAATAAACGGTAGGCGTGAGAACGATTTCACGCTTTATGATCGAAGAAAATCCCTGGAGTTTACTTTCAGGGATTTTTACACACGTCACATTTCTTGTTTAGGATGAACTTTAAGCGGATAACTTTTTATACAGCAGTGGGGGGAGTCGTGTTGTTGTTGGGAATTGGAGCAATCGATTTATTGGGGCCCAAGCCAACACTTGATCAAGCGAAGGCTGCGCGTGAGTCCATGGCGTTGGCAGCAAAACCTGGCGCTGAAACCTTTGCACACACGATTTATCAATCGATGCTGGATAATTATGATTCGGCGATGTCGGAGTGGGGACGGCAGAATGCACATTTCGATTTTGGTCGCAATTATCAGAAAGTGGGGCAGTTGCTCGACCGGGTTATCGCAGACGCCAGTCAGGCACAACAGATTACGTTTGAGCAGAAAAGCCAAACACGGAACTACCTGCAACTGAAGTTGAGCGGGTTGGAACGCCAGATCGATATTTTCGAACGGGTGTGCAAGAGGTTACCGTTGGAACCTGCCGTGATCACAGATTTTAATAAGGGTAAACTGAAGCTGTCTGAAGCCAAAATTGCGTTCAATGATAATCGGTATACGGAAGCATTGGCACATTATTCCATGGCGGAAGAGCTCATTGGTCGTTCCACGCGTCAAGCCAAAAAGCAACTAAATGACTGGTTTTCGGCTTATCCTAAATGGAAAAAACAGTCGGAAGAAGCTATTCGTCATTCCGCTCAGGGACGCGAAGTTATTTTAATTGATAAATATGCGCATTCCATTTTTTTGTATCGCAAGGGATTTCCTTTGTATCAATTTGAAGTTGACTTAGGAATGAACTGGATTGGCGATAAAAGTCGTGGGGGGGGATCAAACAACACCAGAAGGAGTGTACCGGGTGACGAAGAAAAAAGAGGGGAAGAGCACGCGCTTTTTTCATGCGTTAGTGATTAATTACCCGAATGAAAATGATCTTTGGAGGTTGTTTGGCAGGAGAAAGAATGGAACGTTACCGGGATCGGCAGGAGCTGGAGGAATGATAGAGCTTCATGGTGATGGCGGTCGTGGGGTTGATTGGACAGATGGTTGCATTGCCTTGAAAAATGACGATATGGAAAAATTGTATCAGGCAGTGGATGTTGGAACGCCGGTAGTCATTGTCGGCTCGTTACGACCACTTTCGGAAATTGAACGACTCAAATAAAAGGGGGAGGCTGTGAAAAAGGTTGATTCATTGGGTGAGAGCGGATCGAAAAATAGATTCAGACAGCATTGGCAACGGTTGAACTTCCGGTGGCGCTG
>DATFMO010000553.1:0-3003 GCA_035266925.1 Sunxiuqinia sp.
TCGACTGGCAAACGGAACGATCAAGAATGTTAGGCTTTTTATCAATAAAATTCGTTTTAATGCGAAAAATTGTTTACACCTAATCATTCATGATGTCAGCGAGCAGAAAAAAGCGAAAGAGCAATTAAAATTGTTTAAAAAGGTCGTTGATCAGAGTCCGGTTGGAATCGTTATCACAACCCCTGATGGGCAGGCTGAATATGTTAACGATGGATTTTCTGAAATTACAGGCTATCACTACGACGACTTGATTGGCAAAGAAGTAGGAATTCTGAACTTAAACTTCCAGTATAAGACAAATGCATCGGATGTATTATTGACTGAAAATGATTGGGTGGGAGAGCAACAAAGTCAAAAGAAAAATGGCGAGTATTACTGGGAACGTCAGATCGTTTCATCAATTACAAATTCAAAGGGTGAAATCATTAATTTTGTGGCTATTTCTGAAGATATTACCGACCGCAAGCAAATATTTAATGATTTAATTGAAGCCAAGGAAAAAGCGGAAAAAGCCGAGCAACTAAAATCAGCCTTTCTGGCCAACATGAGCCACGAAATTCGCACTCCGCTAAATGCCATTCTGGGATTTGCCAATATTTTGAATGCCGATGCCGATCTTTCGTGTGAAGAACGGACCGAGTACATCCGTGTTATGAATCGTAGCTCTAGCAACTTGCTCCAAATCATCAGTGACGTTTTGGATGCATCAAAGCTGGAAACCGGACAGTTTAAAATCTGTCCCCAGTCGTTTCCGCTCAATACCATGCTTCAACACCTACATACGCAGTTTCAACAAGTCATGCTTGACCTGGGGAAACCACAAATCGAATTGACGCTGTTGGAACCAGAAGCTCCGGTATTATTGTATAGTGATGAACTTCGATTGAATCAGGTGTTTTCAAGTTTGTTAAATAACGCTGTTAAGTTTACCTCTTGCGGTAAAATAAGTTTTGGAGTCGACAAAATTATGCCGCAGACAATCGAGTTTATTGTCAGGGATACTGGTATCGGAATTCCAGAAAAAGACCAGGTTGCGGTGTTTGAACGTTTCCGTCAAGTAGAAACCAAAACCACAAGGTTGTATGGAGGAAATGGTTTGGGACTGACCATCGCCAAGAACATGGTGGAATTGTTGGGCGGCGAAATTATTCTTGAATCGTTTGTCGGAAAGGGAACAACTTTTCGGTTCTGGATTCCAATTACCTTCCATGATCAAACAGCTCAAAAAATACCTGAATATATTTCGAGATAGAAATTGCCTACTGATCAAATTGTCAGAAAATGATATTGAAAGTCCTCTCAAAGTGTCATTTTGACAAATATTAATGTCTTAGAAGAAAAAATGACATTTATACTTTTGGCGAAATCTATGATCATCCAACTTTAACAATCTGATATTTAGCGTATTATATATTGCATCCTTAGATTGGTCTTTCATTTGGCACATCGTTTGAAAATAACAGAGTGTTTGTCTAACTAAAAAATGGAGGATTTAACAATGAAACTTGCAAAAAGATCAGAAAATTTATTCCCATCATTTCCTTCATTAATAGACCGCTTTTTCGAAGGAGACTTGATGGATTGGAACAACTTTAACTTTGCAGGTGAAAACATGACTATGCCTGCAGTAAATGTTAAGGAAAACGAAAATGAATTTCAAATTGAAGTTGCTGCTCCCGGACTCAAAAAAGGCGACTTCAAAGTGAACTACGAAAACGGACGATTGACTATTTCTTCGGAAAAGAGAGCCGAACATGAAGAAAAGGAAAAAGGAAAAGTTACCCGAAAGGAGTTTAGTTATCAGTCGTTCCAACGAAGTTTCAACGTCTCTGCTGACGCTGTATACGCAGATAAAATTGCAGCAAAGTATGTAGATGGGATTCTTCACATCACTCTGCCAAAACGCGAGGAAGTTAAGCCGAAACCGGCTAAAGAAATCAAAATTTCATAGTTCATTTAAGTGGGTAGGATGATGTATTTCATCCTGCCCTTCATTTGTTTAACCTTCTGCTTCGTGATAATACAATACTTAAGCAGATTTAATGAATGGAGGATACTATTATGGCAATCACAAGATTTTCAAGGAATTTTCCATCACTCGTCGACCAATTTCTGGAAGGTGATCTGATGGATTGGGGAAACACCAATTATTCAACGACTAACACCACTTTGCCGCGAGTAAATATTCGCGAAAACAACGATGAGTTTCTCATTGACGTTGCGGCTCCCGGCATGAAGAAAAGTGATTTTAAAATCAATTACGACAATGGAAAACTGACGATCTCTTCGAATATTGAAGATCAGATTCAGGACGATGAACATTACATGCGTCGTGAATTCAGTTATCAATCGTTTCAACGTTTGTTTGATGTGGCTGAAAGACTGGTTGAAGGTGATAAAATCAGCGCGAAATATGTGGATGGTATTTTGCAGATTACCTTACCCAAACGCGAAGAAATTAAACCAAAACCAGCCAAAGAAATTGCGATATCATAATCAATACGAATATTTGTTGCTGTGTCCATGGAAGTAATTTCTGTGTCTATGGATCGGACGGATCTTAGATAATGTGCGGTGACATTTTAGGCGTTTATCGGGCTTTAATCCTCCCATCAAATGCTGAAGGCAGTGAAAATTCTGCCTTCATTTTTTTTGGTGAAATAATTATTTTGAATGGTGAACGGTTTCTTTTTTCAATGCTTTCAATTTTCTGAACAGGTTTTGCTCTTCTATGCTCAGTTCTTTCGGAATGACAATATGTAATTGCACATACAAATCGCCAGATGTCCCTGTTTTTCCGTAAACAGGTATGCCTTTTCCTTTCAGTCTCAGTTTACTTTCGTTTTGCGCACCTTTCGGAATTGGGACGTTGATCTTTCCGACAGGCGTATTGAGCGTTATTTTTCCACCCAAAACAGCAGTATATAAATCAATATCGGCTTTCAAATACAAGTCGTGTCCTTTTATCGTGTAGCCTTCCTCCGGCTTAATTCTAAGTTTGAT
>DATFMO010000554.1:0-17762 GCA_035266925.1 Sunxiuqinia sp.
GGTCCGGATAGTAAATGTAGTATTCATCGTTGTGAAAACGGATGCATGGCGCCCAAACTCCATTTCCGTGTTGGGGTTTGTCAAACACGTCTACCGGAGGTTGTTTTGGCAAAGCGTAACCAATCAGTTCCCAGTTTACCAAGTCTTTTGAATGCAGAATTGGCAGCCCCGGAATACAGTTGAACGAGGAAGCTGTCATGTAATAATCATCGCCTACACGAATTGCATCTGGGTCAGAATAGTCGGCATGCAGGATCGGATTTTTGTATGTGCCGTCACCGTTATCAGCTACCCAAACATTGGATCGCGTTTGGACATCCGCTTTCTCATTTTGAGCAGTAACATTGCAGTAAAGAAAAACTGCTGTCGCAAAAAGTAGCAAATGGATTTTCATCTTATTTCTCATGGTTATCTATTGGTTTTATAAATTATTTCAATTTCCATTGGTTTAGGTTTAAAATATTTCCAACCGTATATTTTTGAGCTTGTAGGTTCGTCAACTGATGTGACCAGGCGACCCGTTGCGCAGTATCAGCGCCAGCACCGGTATTGTGATGTTCAGCATAAAAAGCTGTTTTTTCGCGTTCGGGCTTCGACCAGTTGTGCCAGCCTTCCGGGCGAATGAAATCGCCAAAATCACAATTCAGGTAAACCACATTGGCGTAATCGCGCCACGGACGTCCCAGAAAAACTTTGCCTACTCCCGGTGCTGCAGAGAATTTGCAGTTCAGGAAAACATAGCCGAACTGGCTTCCCTGCGGTGTTGAAGCAGCTGTGATGTATGAGTTCTTTTTACAGAGAATATCGCAATCCTTAAAAACTGCAGTAGCGGATCCGAAAATAAAATCGGTAGTTCCTTCGATATGGCAATTTTTGTAATATTGATGGGTTCCTTTACCTGCAGCGTAGAGCGTGTCCTGGTTACCAACAATCCGGCAATTCTTAAAGGTGCATCGATCACCGCGCACATCGAGCGAAACAGCCTGTCCTCGCAATCCTTCTGAATTTTCGATGGTTAAGTTTTCAACCAAAATATCGTTCCCAAGAATTTGCATGGTGTACGAAGTGAAGGTATTGATGTCATCTTTGCCGGAATAATCATCCCAGGTGATCACCGTCTTTTCTGGATCTTCACCTAAAAAATGAACATTGTCCATCTCCGTAGGCACAATGATTTTTTCTTTGTAAATACCGTTTTTGATGTAGATTTCAACCGTTTGGTCGGTTTTGGAGACGGCGTCGATCGCTTCCTGAATGGTTTTGTAGTCGCCTGATCCGTCAGCTGCAACGACGATCCGTGTTTTTGTTTTTGCTGAACAGGCTACTAAAACCGTACAAGCAAACACAATAATCCAGGCCAGATGTAATTTCTTTCTCATGGTTGATTATTTGGTTTTAGGTTGTCCCGGAATCCATCCGTCAAAAATGTTTTCCAATGTATAATTAGCTCGTTCAGCTTCTGTCAGTTGATGCGACCATGCAACCCGTTGATCGGGCGTAGCGCCGGGGCCTGTATTTTCGTATTCTACGTAGGTGGCCGTTTTTTCAGCCTCTTTTTTGCCCCAGTTGTACCAACCCTCGGGCTTGATGATGTTTTCGAGTTTACAATTAATGAAAGCAGTTTTGGCGTAATTTCTCCAGGGGCGACCTAAATATACTGAATGTTTGTGAGCATTGCCAGTGATGTGACAGTTAAAGAACACTAAACCAAAGGGTGTTTCCTTCAAGGTTGAAGCGGCGGTAACGTACCCGGGGCTTTTACAAAAAACTTTGCAACTGTCGAAAACAGCGGTCGACCAGCCAAAAATAAAATCAACAGTTCCTTCAATATAGCAGTTTTTATAATACTGCCGGCTTTTATTACCATGTGGGTATAAGGTGTCTTGATTGCCAAGAAAACGGCAATTATTAAAATAAACACGGTCGCCTTCAACACGAACAGCAACGGCTTGCCCTACTGGCCCGGCTGAGTTTTCAAAGGTGATATTTTTAGCGGTGAAGTCGCTACCAAAAATGTAAAAAGCTGATGACCCAGTTGTACCCATTTCTTCGCCAAAGCGATTCTTTTTTGAGGCATAATCATCGTTTGTAATGATGGTTTGTTTGACGCTTTCACCAATAAACGTCACCAAATTTTTTGAGGAAGGAAGAATTAATTTCTCCTTGTAAGTACCATTTTTAATGAAAATTGTCGTGGTTGTTTTTCGAAAATCGGGGACTGCATTGATGGCATCCTGAATCGTAGTAAAATCGCCATCGCCATTCTTGGATACCACAAAATCGTAAGTTGTGGTTTTATTGGCTTCGCCAAATTGATAGAGCCCAAACACAAGCAGAATAAACAATCGAATTTTCAAGTTCATTGAGTTTAGTTTAAGGTCGTGAAATATAGTATTTTTTCAGGACACATCGTGTGTGTGAACAAGTTATCTCGTTCATCAACCGGGTATTTAAATTAAAAATTACAAGCAATAGTCAAAAATTTTTGCTGATGAATTCTTTTAGACAATGTTTAAAAAGGTTGGTTTTTGTGGTTTTTAAGGAAATTGGTCACTTGTTTAAAGCAGTCAGCTTTCAGAGAAAAGAACCTGAAGTCCCACAAACGTCTTTGCGGAGACTTCAGGTTACTGATAGATTATAAATTTTCTGGTCTAACAAAAAACTTATAAAACCTTATGGCAAGATATGTTTTAGATGGTTTACCACCAACGTGGGTCACCAGCTTTGTGATCCAGTTTATCGTCAGTTACTGAATAATCGTTGGCTGTCACATCGCCGAAGATCTCAGCCGAAGTCTGACTCAATTGAGTAGACTCGATTGGGTTCTTATATGAAACAGACCCGTCGTCTGCCGTTAATTTTATCCAGTTACAGTCACTTGTTCTATAATTATCCTTTATGGTTGAAGTACCAACTGTCCCGGCACGCAATCCTTCTGCTCCTCCTTCAGGATCCCAAACGGCACCAAACAAGCAGTTGGAAATTTCAACATTCGAGATGTTACCCATGCGGAATAAATATGATTTTGGTGTATCATATGTTGTGACATTTGAAACAGTCATATTTCCCAAATCCTGTCCCATTTTGTCACTGCGCAAGAATAATTCACAATGCGCAATTGTTGAATTGGTTACAGAGATCGAGTTACATACAACACCACTATTATCCAGGTTAACGATACCATACCCGGCAATGGAATCGATGAAACAGTTATTGATTGAAACTGCTTTAACTGTTGCATCTGTTTTAATTCTCAAGACACCACGTTTGTAACGGATGTCACAATTTTCAATCGAGAAGGTATCAACCACAGCACCTGAACCAGAAATGTTCATAACGTAGTTACCTCCATAATTACTGTCGGAATACTTTGTGTCGTCCGGATGATCGATTATGGTTAGTTTTTCCAATCGAATATTTCCAATTTCAGCGCCGGCTTCAGCATCAAAATTCCCTTTATCTTCAATAACTGCATTACCATTTAAACTATAGCCTGTTACCAAAGTCAGTGGAGCTTTTAACTTGGTTCCTCCAAGTTCGTAATGGGTTCCTCCTGAAAGAATGACAGTAACACCACTCGGGTATGTAACAGCTAGCGAGTCAAAGAATTCCTGGCTAAGCATGCTGTAGCTTGCCGAGTCAGAAAAATCGCGAAGGTCAACCATATCGCCTACAATCACTTGCGAAGCAAGAGTCGTGAAGGCTTTTTTCCCTTGGTATTGACCAGCGATATAAGCTCTCACAGTGTATGAAGTTTCAGGCTTCAATCCTTTAATGATCAATTGCTTATTCGAATTTTGCTGGTCTGTCAACGCAACCGTTTTAACCAAGGTATCAGCTTTCATCACCCGCAGGCTGTCATAGTTAGCCGTTTGCCAGCTCACTTTTACTTGTGTATCAATTACATCGCTCGAAGTAATTGGATTCAAAAGTGTTGGGTAATCTGACGTCTTGATGATATCGTTCGCAAAATAACGTGACTCCAGGTTTTGCCCAATTGATTTTATTCTCAGGTAGTAGTTGGTATCATATTCAAGGCTGTCAAAGATGAAGAACGTCGTATCAGTTTCAACATCAGCAACAAACGTTTGAAATGAATCCGTTGATAATTGCAATTGGTATTTGTCAACTCCGGAATATTTATCCCAGACTGCTTTGATCCAGGTTCCGCCATAGCTGGTTTCATTGATCACCGGACGAAACAGACGATCTGGCGAACCTAATGTGTCTTCTTTTTTACAAGCTGTGAATGTGATGGCAAACAAGGCAACTGCCAGCATACTCAACTTGACTGTTAATTTATTAAATTTCATATAGATGGAATTTTATTCGTTTTATTAATTCAGACCGTAGCCATCATTTCTCAAGTAATCACTGGCACCAACAGTAGTTGATGAGATTGGCAGCAAATAAGGTACTGCAGATGTTCCCGATTCATCGGTATAACCTCTCCAACAACGTGTCGTGTAATCAGCACTTCGGTAAGTTCTTTCATTGGTTACCGGATCTGTGTCATAACCATAAAGGCTGCGAGCCCAGTTTACAGTAGCGTATGCATTTTCGTTTCCTGCCTGTCCCAGCTCTTCTTCCGTAACAATGTTGGTAGGAACCACGTCTGGCTTGTACTTGGTGTTCAGGAAGGCCACCATTCCGTCTTTTTTCTGGTAGTACAATTTGTCAGCCAGGTTTGCATATTGAGCAACATTTGGATCTGACATGTCCCGGTCATAAGCCGCTTTACCAATGTTGTTCAATTCTTGTTCTGTTTTCACAATCTTCTGTCCGTAGATGTTCCAACGTACCAGGTCAAATTTGCGCAGGCACTCACCTCCAAATTCCCAGGCACGCTCGTTAACAATCGCCTTGAAGAAATTTTCTTTTGAAGAAAGGTTGGCAACGTAAGCATCTACTTTTTCAGGATAGGCTGATGCAGGGAATGCTCTTTCACGAACACGCTTCAGGGCATTTTTAGCGACTTGGTCCGGACCGTTCACCTGGTTTTCTGCTTCAGCGAGCATTAACAGTACGTCAGAGTATCGCATCAAAGGCCAGTTGATACCAGTACCTTTTGAAGATTCGGCACCGGGATTATTTGGCAACAACAGACGGTTCCATTTTCCTACAGCTAAACCAGTACTACTGATTGCACTTTGATCGTTATCGTTGTTATAGCTTACTTTAGATACCGTAACATCACGTCGTAAGTCCTGATCGTCGAATGAGAAATAGTAAGTTGGCGTTAAAGACACCTGGATGGTTGTTTTACCTTTTGTTCCACCATAAACAGGAACGCCAATACACCAGCCGACGTCACCACCATACTGTGCAAGGAATGCCACTTCGTAAAGGACATCATCATCAGTAGGTGTTTGCAGGGTACATTCGTTTTTGAAAATCTGTCCGAAGTCAGGATTCAATTGACGATCTTTCAGTTTGATCAGTTTCTGACAGTAGTCTGCAGCTAACTGGTAGTAATCCTGAGATGTGCGAGCGACTTTCGTTTCACCATCGTAGGTGTAAGTAACAGCAAGACTGTCATTACTGGCTACGTCCAGGTAATCGTCTGCTTTTTTCATGGTACCATCTTTAGTCATTCCATAACCGGCACGGAACAGCGCCAAACGGGCAATCATTCCCATGGCAAATTCACGGTTCATTCGTTCGATACCAGCCGAAAATTGGTCAGCAAAATACATGTCGCCTTCGCAGTTCACCAAATCCTGGATACAACCAGTATAGATGAAGTTTTTATCTGTTTTTGGAACGTCCAATTGCATTCCGGCTTTTGCAGCTTCGGTAAAATAAGGAACATCGCCCCAGAAATTACACAACAGGAAGTAACGGTAGGCCCGAAGCGTGTAGGCCTCTCCCAACATCTGTTTCATATCCGGGTTGTCTGCAATCTTGCTGGCTTTGATACCTTCAATCACCTGGTTGGTACGATCAATCGCCAGGTAGTTATTTTGCCAGGCTTTGTAAATATCACTAAAGCCAGTTAGGCCAGCTCCTTGCAGCGACCAAATATCGCGGCGTGATCCGTCGGGATGGGCACTTGGCTGCTGTGCCTCAACGTCAGTGTTTTGCATCCAAACATTTGACATCCGTGAAGTATAGGGATCTTCACCAAAAAGTGAGTATGCACCAAGCAATACCTTTTTGGCATCCGTGGTATTTGAGAATACGTAGTTTGGGTTAAAAGACGACGGCGAGTCGACGTTCAAATACTTCTTACATCCTGAAAACAGGATGACAGAAAGTGCTATTAATGTGATTATATTTCTATTCATTTTCATCTTTATCTTCTTTTAAGTTTAATGGCAGGTTTAAAAGGTTACGTTTAGACCAAACGTCCATGATAAACTTTTTGGATAAGACGAGTAGTCAACCCCTGGAGTCAGGTTTGATGTTGAAGACCCGCGTACAGGAGAACTCACTTCCGGATCATAGCCGGTATATTTTGTCCATGTCCACAAGTTGTTAACTGTTGTGTATATTCTCAGCTTGTGAATCAATACTTTCCGGCTGATTTCTGCAGGTAATGTATAACCAACAGTTAAGTTTTGCAAACGTAGGAATGATCCATCTTCAATTGCCCATGAGTGCGGCAGTACAACAGCGTTACCAAAAGAGAATGGAGACCACAGTGCTTTTTTGTTGGCACCGACTTCGTTCATTTGTTTCAATGTTTCCAGGTCAGTAACAATTTTACCGGTAGAACGATCCAGGTAAGTATAACGGTTGTCAACATTCATAATTGACAACAAGTTTGGATTACTTGTGCGGTATTTTTGAGACGCTGCAATTTTGTTTGCATTGTAGATGTCGTTTCCGTATACGAAGTTGAACAGAACAGAGGCATCGAATCCGTGGAACGTACTATTCAATCCAAAACCACCAGTGAACTTCGGATCAGTTTTTCCGATGATTTTACGGTCATTTTCATTGATAACACCATCGTGGTTCAAGTCTTTGAATTTGATTGTTCCGGGACGAACACCAATTACGCCGCCCAACAATCCAGTTGTGGGTACATTATCTTTTAAAACATATTGGCCGCTGGCTTCGTCGTAACTGCTGAAATCATTCGTTGTATAATAACCATCGGTTACCCAACCGTAGATCAATCCAACAGGCTGACCAACTTGCACTAAATAATCGTAGTAACCTTTGTTATCGGTACCTGCCCATCCGGAAGCGTAACTTTGTTGCGTAATCCCTGCTGCCAAACGGTCAACATTTGAATGGTTGAAACCAATGTTGAAATTAGCAGATAAGGTGAATTTGTTTTTCTCAACGATGTAAGAATTCAAAGAGAATTCAATCCCTTTATTTGATGTCGCACCAACATTTTGAACTGTTTTATCATATCCCGGAGCAACGATGTTGCGCTTGATCAACAAGTCGTTGGCTGAGTTCCAGTATCCTTCAACAGTACCAGTCAAACGTTCATTCCAAAGACCAAAATCCAATCCTAAGTTACGCGTGATCGTCGTTTCCCATTTCAAATCGGGGTTCGGCAACTCCGAGTTTTTCGGACGGTAATATCCGGTTTTTTGGTCACCAACACCGTAAGCTTTACGATCGTCAATTTTGTAGTTCAATTGGAACAAGGCACTGGCAATACGGTTGTTACCGGCTTCACCATAACTCACACGAAGTTTCAGGTTTGAAAGCCAATCTTTGGCGTTTGCCATAAAAGGCTCTTCGATAACACGCCATGCGAAAGCTGCAGCAGGGAAATATCCCCAGTGGTGTCCTTCAGAAAATTTCGAAGATCCATCCGCACGCATGGTCAAGGTCAATAAGTAACGCTCTTTATAATTGTATCCCAAGCGTCCGAAGAAAGAGGATAAGTTATCATTATCTTTCACGGCGCTGGAGATGGTGGATGTTCCGTCGCTCAAGCCAATGTTGGCGAAAATTTTCTCTGGGGTCAAATCTGCACTGTAGTTGGTCGCATAAATGTCGTTATTTCCACCTTGAGAAGAAATAAGCTCTTGCCCAATCATCGCGTTGAATTTATGGTCAGCACCCAGCTTAAAGTCATAAGTCAGCGTTTGTGCTGCTCTCATTTTCACACTGTTCGACTTTTCCCAGTCAATCAGCGGTTGTCCACCAACATAAGATGCATTGCTGGTATATTTTCCCCAGTAACGCTGGGATTGATCAAACCCGTATGTATAACCACCTTCCAAACGGTAAGACAACCCTTTGGTAATATCCCAGGTTAAACCACCGGCAAAATAGAATTTCTTACGATACCGGCGTTTCCAATATTGAGCAGCTTGTTCTGCAAGTGTCATGTTATCCCTTAAGTATTGTTGATATTCTTCATCCGTCAGTGTTCCTGGGTTGATCTGAACAAAGTCTCTCAATCCTTTAACAGGACCTTTTGTCAAGGCATCTGATGTTCTTACTTTATAAGTACCACCCGATGTTCCGGAACCATTAACCAATGCATCAGAAATCCGTGCGTTGGCATCCAGTGTCAGGTTGTCGTTCAGTTTATGTTGTAATTTAAAGTTGAAGTAATAACGTTTGTAGTTGTTATTCTGCATCAAACCACCATTATAATCGTAGGTTCCACTCAAAGAGAACTTTGTTTTATTAGTTCCGCCCTGAACAGAAATATTGTGCTGCTGAGACAACACATTGGAACCAAACATATTCTCCTGCCAGTCTGTTCCTTTTTGGTATTTATAAAGATCAAGGTCATCGTAAACACCAAAGTTCTTCTGGAAGCCTTTGATTCCGTCCTGGCCGTTCAACGCAGCCAACTCGTAGTTCGTCATTACATATTCGTAAGGACTCAACACATCCATGCGGTTTTTCAACGTCTTTGTTTGTAGGTAGCCGTTGTAGCTCACAACAGTTTTACCGCCCTTGGCACTTTTAGTGGTGATAATAACAACACCATTTGCACCACGAGAACCATAAATTGCAGTAGATGCCGCATCTTTCAATACATCAATCGATTCGATATCGGTAGAAGCAACATCGCTAATGCTCGACACCGGAAATCCGTCTACAATATATAATGGTGAGTTGTCTCCTGTAACAGAACCGCCACCACGAACACGGATAATCATTTGAGCATCCGGAGAACCGTCAGCAGTGGTAATCTGGACCCCGGCCAAACGACCAGTCAATGCCTGGGCCGCACTGGTCACAGGAATTTGTGATAATGTTTTTCCCTGGACAGAAGATACAGAACCGGTCAAGTCTCTTTTCTTGGCGGTACCATATCCAATTGCAACAACTTCATCCAATTGTTTGGTATCCGTTTTCAGGGAAACATTCAATTTGGTTTTCCCTTTTACAGGAAATTCTTTTGGTGAGTAACCAATAAACGAGAAGACGAGCACGCCGTCTGAAGGAACACTCAGGTTGTAAACTCCGTCAACATTGGTAACTGTTCCTGATGTTGTTCCTTTTACGACAACATTAACACCAGGAATCGGTTCATTTGTTTGTGCGTCAGTTACGGTACCTTTAACAGTGATGTTCTGAGCATAAGCACCAGAACTGACCATCAAAAATAAACCGAGCACAAGAAATCCCACGCGCGATAATTGCCGGCGCAGGCTCAATGGCTTTTCATTTTTCAATTTCGTCATACTTTTTAA
Organism: Sunxiuqinia sp.; assembly: GCA_035266925.1. Lineage (GTDB taxonomy): Bacteria > Bacteroidota > Bacteroidia > Bacteroidales > Prolixibacteraceae > Sunxiuqinia. The sequence goes on from DATFMO010000554.1 coordinate 9,627, forward strand.
AAATTAGGTTTGCTTTACTTATTCATTTCAAGACTTGCAAGAATGAAGGGACCTACTCCTTTCGGATCATTATCCCGGGTAGGTTCTCCTATGTAATACTCAAATGATCCATCACGGTATGGATGGCCACCGAGTCCGGCAACTGCGCAAACAGTCGTTAAACTGATGGTTCCGTTATCATTTTTCTTAATGAAATGGCTCAGAATTCCCTGGTAGCCTTTGGCAGCTACTTTTTGATAACTCTGATCGATATAGTTAAGTCTGACACCTTTTTCGAGCGCGTATACAAACATGCTCGAAGCTGATGCTTCCAAATAATTTCCTTTGCGGTCACCCTGATCAAGCACCTGGTACCAAAGGCCTGACTTTGGATCCTGGAATTTTTTTATGCCGGCAGCTACTTGTTTAAAAATGGCAACCAGTTTTTCACGGCTCGGGTAGTTTTTGGGCAGGTAATCAAGCACATCAACCAATGCCATGGCGTACCAGCCTTCAGCACGTCCCCAGAAGTTTGGAGAACAGCCTGTTTTTGGATCGGCCCAACGTTGCTTTTTACTTTCGTCCCATCCGTGATAATTCAACCCAACTTCAGGATTGTAGGTGTGTTTATGAATAACCTCGAATTGGTCAATCACCTCATTTAAAGCAGTAGTGTCATTAAACTCGACACCATAACGAGCCAGAAACGGAGCGCCCATGTACAGGCCATCCAGCCACATTTGCTCTGTATAAATCTTTTTATGCCAAAAGCCACCTTCCGTTGTGCGTGGTTGGGTGTTGAACTGGTCACTTAAAATCTTGATCGCTTTTTTATAGCGCTCATCGTTGGTTTTACTGTACAGATCAAACAAGAAACGACCGGAATTGACGGCATCGAGCTTGTAGGCTGCCATTTTATAACCTTTGATCTGCCCGGTAGAATCGATGAACTGATCAGCATAAGATTTTGCGTAATCGTAGTATTTCTTGTCGCCTGTCTTTTCCCAAACTTGAATCATTGAATAAGCGACCAAACCACCAGTGTAGTTCCATTTTCCTTTGGGATTGAAATCAACTGTTCCCGGATTCGGGAAATGTTTCATTTCGGAATTAGCCATTTTCACGGCCATCATTAAGCCTTCTCCGGCCGATTTCTTTTCAGTAGTGTTTTTAGTCGCCGAAGTACATTGACTAAAAATTAAGCCAAGGAGCACAGGAAGAAAATAGATTTTCTTAGTTTTAAATTGGTTCATAGCGTACAATTATATTCAGGGACCGTTTTGTCTCTCTTACATTATAAACTGATACTTATTAGAATGATTAATGCGGAAAATAATCCAAGGATGGTCAAGAGAATAATCCAGGAAAGTCTTTTTAAATCTTTGCGCATTTTATCCATAAGTCCGTCGCCTGAGTTTTACAGGTGCACTAAACTAGTTTGAAACACCTCCCCGAGGATGTAATTTTTTCCCAAAACAAGGAGGTGGGATTCCCGAAGCGGGATTTATTTCTCAAAAAAGAGGGCTATTTTTCCCATGACACCAGAACAGAAAGGCACGCACCCCCCCTAACCGACTCTATTAAAGAATGTTAAAAACCAGAAAAACAGAACAACCCTTCTCCACGAGTTCGAAACATCTTTTTTCATTTTTTAGATGTCTTTCACAGTTGATTTTGAAATATTAACCTTTATAGAATCGTCAAAAAACCATTTATTTTCGATTAAAAACAGCATGCAAACTTCAACTAAAAATGACGAGGCCACGTGATCATCAAAATCACGTGGCCTCGATTATTTTCAATATAAAATTGGTATTGGACCTCCAGAATTGTAAAAGATTGATTCTACTCAACCGGATGAGAATCGCGTATTCAGAAAATACGAAATATTATCTTCGGATATTTACTTCTGAAACGGGCTCTCCTGATGTGTGTTTTTGTTTGTATTCGGTTGCGCTCATGCCATATTGCTGCCGAAAACATTTACGAAAATGGGACAAATCTTTAAACCCGACCGAATAAGCGATCTCGCTCACTGTCAGATGCTCCTGAAGCAATAATTGTGACGCTCGTTTTAGCCGAATGTTGCGGATAAATTCTTTCACGGTCATATCCGTTAGGGCTTTTAACTTGCGATACAATTGCATCCGGCTCACACCCACTTCCTGAGAGAAATGCTCAATATCAAGATCGGCGTCTGAAATGTTCTTTTCGACCACTTCTATTACTTTTTGCAGGAACTTCTCGTCCGGCGATGCAATCACAATATTTTTAGGCTGTAGGGTCATTTCTCCGGAGAACTTCTCTTTCAGAGAATCGCGAACACTCAGCATGTTTTCAACCTTGGTCTGCAAAATCATCAAGTCGAACGGTTTCGTGATGTAGTCGTCGGCACCGGCAGACAATCCCTTTATTTCATGTTCGCGGGCATGAAGAGCAGTCAACAGCAGAACAGGAATGTGCGAAGTGCGCTCGTCTTTCTTGATTTTCCGGCAAAATTCAAAGCCATCCATGTCCGGCATCAACACATCACTGATAATAACATCTGGAACTGTTTCAAGCGCCACACGCCAGCCCTCTATGCCATCACCAGCTTCAAAAACCTGAAAACTACCCGCAAATTGATTCCGAATCAACGCCCTAACATCAGGATTGTCCTCAATAATCAGCATCACTTTGGCGGCTTGCCCATCATCTTTTTTGGGCTCATTGTTCGATTTAGCAACATGTTTTTTCTGAAGCTCGTCCGACACCTCAACCATGGTCTGTTCTTCAAGTTTATAGGGCAGCCGAACAATAAACTTGCTGCCTTTACCCGGTTCGCTCACCACTGAAATTTTTCCACCGTGCAAACTCACTAGCTCTTTAACAAAGGCCAAACCAATTCCCGATCCAGTCCTGCTTTCTTTGTCACCGCCCTGCACAAACCAATTGAAAATCCGATTCACATTTTTCTGTGAGATTCCCCTTCCAGTGTCACGAACAGTAATTTCAATGTATTTCTGCTCCCCCTGGCCTTCTGACAAATCATCTTGGTCGGGATCAAATACCAACGATAAATTAACCCGGATACGTCCACCTTCGCCGGTGAATTTTAAAGCATTGGACAACAAATTATTGACAATTTTTTCCACTTTATCGGGATCGTAACAAGTAATTAATCGCTCTTCCACCGACTTAAACTTCAGGTCAATCTCCTTTTCGCGGGCATAATCCGTAAATGATTGCACAATGCCGGACAGATATGGAACCAGATCACCTTGTCGCAGTTCGAGTTTCAGGTTTCCACTTTCTAGTTTCCGGAAATCAAGTAGCTGATTAATCAAACGATCCAGGTTCTTGGCATTTCGATACATGATTTCCATATGTTCGCTCGTTTCTTCGGGCTTCACCTTTTTGTGAACTAACTTTTCCAATGGAGCCAGTATCAACGTCAGCGGAGTTCGGATTTCATGCGATATACTGGTAAAAAACTTCAACTTGAGCATATCCAATTCGTGCAACTTGCTGGCTTTCATCCGTTCGAGCACCAATTCATTTTTAATTCGTGCACGGTAAAGAAAGATGTAAACCAACAGGTAAATCAAACCACTAATCACCAAAAATATCAGCACCCGAAACCAAATAGTTTTCCAGAACGGTGGCAAAATCGTGATCGCGACCTGCAGTTGTCTATCAGAAGTATGCTCGCCCGGAATAACGCGTTTTACATGAAGGACATAATTCCCGGGATTTAAGTTTGTATAAGTCGCCGAACGATTGGTGCTGGGTTCATTCCAACCTTTATCAAAACCTTCGAGGTAATAACTATACAAGTTACTTTGACTATTGCTGTAGTTCAATGCTACAAACTCCAGTGTAAATACATTCTGTGTATAATCAAGGTCGATGTGCGTTGTTTCGGAAATGCTCCTTTTCAGAATAGCGTTTTCCCCCTGGCCTATTTTCACCTTTTTGTTGAATACCCTAAAATCAGTTAAAACCAGCGGTGCATCCTGATCGGAACTGCGGACAATGTCAGGATTGAAAATGGTGAAACCCGAGATGCCTCCAAAGAGCATATCGCCATTCGGTGCTTTGCAGGCTGCTCCATAAGTATATTGATTATTCCGAAGTCCATCTTTCCGGTAATAGTTTATAAACCGCTTGGTTTCCGGGTTGAATTTTGACAAGCCGTTTGATGTGCTGATCCACAGGTTGTGGTTGTTGTCTTCCAAAATGCACAAAGCCTGATTATTTGATAGTCCATCTTTGACACTATAGTCGCGCAATGGCCCTGTGATACTTGAATACTGAACAATGCCCCGGTCAAGTGTAGTAATCCATGTGCGCCCCTTTGAATCTTCCAGGAAAGATCGGGAATGTTCCTTGTAGCGGCTTATATTGTTGGATTTTGGGTTATAGATCACCACTTCATCAGTAGAACCCATCCAAATATTTTTGTTCGAATCGTTTTTAATCCAGGTCACTTGTTCACTGCCGCACAACTGGGGGTAATGGATGAATTTGTGGCTATGTAAATCGAATCGGTCAATTCCCGACGACGTTGCCACCCACATGGAACCATCATCATCAAGCAGGAAATCCCAGACCCTATTGTCGACTAAACTGGCGGAATCATTCGGATCATGCTTGAAATGCTTGATATGCCGAGTTTTCAAATTCAAAACATCAACACCTCCCAGAAAAGTGGCAATCCATAAATTCCCCCGACCATCTGCAGCCAAAGCTTTAACACAATTTCGCGAAATCGAATTGGGGTCGTGATCATTGGCTTTTAAATACGTATAAGATTCGGTCTTCGGATGATAAATATTTATGCCACCGTCTTCGGTTCCAATCCATATATTCTGCAGGCTGTCAATCCAAAAAGTATAAACAATACTGCTATTCAGGTATTTATGATCATCGTCTGACGGATGCGCGCCAAAATTGTGAAACACCTGTTTGCTTTTGGCCAATAAATTCAATCCCCCGCGGGTACCAATCCAGGTACCACCCTGTCGATCATGAAAAATATCCAACACCGAATTGTTGACCAAGCTTCCCATTTCCTGGTCGTCATGATGATAAAAGGCAGTCATTCCTTTGGATTTGTTGTACACATACAAACCACCACGAGTCCCGATCCAGTAATTTCCAAACGGCCCGGTTGAAATGGTACGAACAGTTTTCGTTCGGTCAAGCTCCGGTTTCAACTTCACCGATTTCATCGAGCCCGTTTCCGGATTTACAATGAATGCTCCGTTACTGTAGGTACCAATCCACATGCTGCCATCCTTGTCCGCAAAAATCTCCCAGATTTCATCATCGGTAGCTCCATTTTTCAAGGGTAGTTTTAGCCTTTCAGAAGTTTTATTTTGCAGATCAATAATAAAAACTCCCCGGTTCGTTCCGGCCCATAATTTACCGGCAGTATCAAATTGAAGCTCTCGCACATAGTTTCCTTTTAGCTGGTCTGTACCACTTATGGACAAATCGGCCAACAATTTTACATCCCCCAGTGTATCGATGACCAGGATACTGTTATTCGTTCCCAACCACAGATTCCCATAGCTATCTTTTTGGATATCGTTTACTGAAACTTCTTTCCCTTTAAAATGTGGATCATCGGCATATGGATGTCGAAACTGTTGCAAGTCACGATCGAAAACATTCAGTCCACCATTTTCGGTTCCTACCAATAAATTTCCGTTTTGATCTTCACAGATTGCCCGAACCAAAACACCTTGCAGACAAGTGGTATCGCCGGGCACATAATTGTAGTTGACAAACTCATAGCCATCAAACCGGCTCAATCCCTGGCTGGTTCCGAACCACATCCATCCTTTTTGATCCTGATAAATAACCTGAATTTTATTATTGGGCAATCCACTTTCCTGAGTGAAGTAATCAAAGCTCATTTCGTTTTGAGCTGCTCTTACTCCAAAGAAAGAACACAGCAACAAAAACCACATCAAGGTAACTGATACCCCGAGCTTCATAGTTCCTAAAAATCGTTTGTTACTGGATAATATCTTCCTGAAATTGTCTTTCACAGCAGCGCAAAATTAATGTTTATTTTCAGATAAATAGTACAAGAAACCAATTACCTAAGCAATGTTTAAATCTGTTATAAAAATTAACGACTTGTCATTTTAATGTAAGAATTCGTACCTATTCAAAAATTATTCCATGCTTCGCATATAAAAAGAGCAAATGGTTTTTGCTAAACCTTGGAAATGTTGTTTTGTTAATGTAAGGCAAAAGCACTGTTTCGAGACTGCAAAAATTAGTAAAACATCATTTAAATGTCGATTATAAAACGGATACAACCTTATGCCCACGACAGGAATTCGCCCAAAGAATTATCGCGCCAAATCGGGTATTGTTGAAATATTTCTCTATTTTTAAATCAAAATGCTAAGAGGCACCCCCATGGAATATAAGGATAAAAAACAATCGAAAACTACCCCAGAGGCCTCACAAAAAGAGAGCGACAGTCAGAATATTGACCTCCCGCAAGGTTTCAACGAAGATCAAAATCCAGAAGCCATTGTTCGATTTGACACCGAACGAAAACATATTTATTGCTCTGAAAATTTGACTACCCTATTACATGCTGATCAAAAAGTAGTCATTGGGAAGACATTGATTGAAGCTGGTTATTTGCATGAGCTTTCAGAAGAAATCGATCGCATGCTCGACTTGACAATCATGAGTGGTAAACGGTTCTTCAAAGAATATTCCTTTTTCAATGGTCGTAAATTATTTTGGTTGAGCATCGGACTAACGCCTGAAAAAAATGCAGAAAACGAAACGATCTCGGTAACAGGAACCATAAGAGATCTCAATATTCAAAAAGAAATTGAACAAAATTTTTCGGAAAAGAGACAGCGTTATCAGTTAACTGCTGAAGCTTCCGATTTTGGAGTTTGGGACTGGGTTGTGGGTCGTGAAGATTTGCATTTGTCACGGAAATGGAAATTGCAATTGGGCTATTACCCTGATGAATTGGAAGACAAATACTCGACCTGGATGGACATGCTTCATCCGGACGATTTTAATCGTGTTAAACGCACCTTTGAAAACTTTCTGAAAAGTAGCTCATTGGTTTATGAGTCTGAATTCAGGCTTAATCATAGAGACGGAACATATCGCTGGTTTAAGAGCAGGGCAGCCGCCATTCGCAATGCGGAAGGAGAAGCCATCCGGGTACTGGGAACCAACCGCGATATCACGGCTGAAAAGAAGGCGCAGTCCGATTTTCGTATGTTGCACCAAGCCATCATGCAAAGCCCTGTGCCAATTGTCATCACCGACCTTGAAGGCTACATAGAGCTTTTCAATCCTGCATTCTGCAACATCACCGGCTATTCCAAAGAAGAATTGCTGGGTAAGAAAACCAATATTCAAAAGTCGGGTTATCACCCACAATCTTATTACAAACAACTTTGGGACACCATTCTTTCAGGAAATGAGTGGGTTGGTGAATTTAAAAACCGGAATAAATCGGGCAATGTCTATTGGGAACTGGCTTCCATTTCAAGTTTAAAAAATGAACATGGAGTCATCACCAATTACCTGAAAATCTCCGAAGACATTTCGTCACAAAAGAAAATGGAAGAAGAGCTGAAGCGCTCAAAAAAACGCACCCAAATTGAGAGTCGTTCACGTACCAGTTTTATGGCCAATATGAGTCATGAAATCAGGACTCCCATTAACGGAATTATTGGATTTTCAGAGCTGTTGAAATCCGGAGGATTGACCCCGGAACAACAAATTCATTATGCCGATATTATTGAAGAAAGCAGCCGATACCTGCTCATGTTGATCGACGATATCATCGACATTTCAAAAATTGAAGCCAGTGAATTAAAACTGAAAAAAGATGCCTGTTCGCTGTCCAATACGTTCAAAGATTTGTCGGAACAGTTCCAGCACATGAAAGAACAAAAGAAAAAGGATCACCTGGATATTCGCTTCCGCAGGCCAAAATTGCAACATCATGATTATATTTTCACAGATACCCGGCGGGTTAAACAAATCCTGATGAACCTGTTTGACAATGCGCTGAAATACACTGAACAAGGGTATGTCGAGGTTGGCTATCAACTTCTCACAAAGAACAAGATTCAATTTTATGTGGAGGACACCGGCTCTGGAATTCCCAAGAAA
>DATFMO010000555.1:0-3647 GCA_035266925.1 Sunxiuqinia sp.
AAATCTCAGAAAAGCTGTTACAAAAATACTTGTAGGGGAGTCCCTGGTTCGCCGCGATAGCTATCGCGGCCAGGTGGCACCACTTAAGAGGGAAAGATGAAAATCTTTCTCTCTTTTGGTTTGAATCATCCCACTTATGTCTGCTCATTTCGTTTATATTATTTATTCTGAATCTTTCGACCGCTTTTATGTTGGTGAAACGGTTAATGTTGAAGAGCGATTAAGACAACACAATACCGGATTTTATAATACTTCAAGTACAATTGTCGCTGGAACTTTTGAGAGGGGGCAGTTACTTGTTCGGTTTTAACACTAATTACTACACCAGAATATGCTGCCCAGATTCCATTTTCTGGTTAATTTCATCCGTCACTTCAAGGTGGGATTGTTGAACCCCTGCCAGGGTTCTCAAACATTCCCATACTCATCTGTCTACTTCGGTTTTACCTACGGCTATTATTATTGAATCCTTTTCTGGATTCTAATTCACAGCAGAAAATGAGTGTATTTACCCATTTCCTGATATTGGAATATTACTGAAATTAAACAGTATCATTGTAAATGAATGAAAATCGTCATCTTTTTTAAAATTTCAGATGAATATCTTGTGATGTTCTCATTTGCTGAAAAGGTAGAGGTGGTGAGGGCAATAATGGAATTTGAACATCAACCAAATACGACATAAAATGGTCTTCGATTACGAAAAAAGTGCATCAATAAAGAATGGTTTTAGTGCGGAGGAATTGAAGCACTTAAATCTGCTTGCTGAAAAATTCCCGACGGTACAGGCTGTGAGTACGGAAATCATCAACCTTGAAGCCATTCTGAATCTTCCGAAAGGTACAGAGCATTTTCTCACCGATATCCATGGCGCTTATGAAACATTCAGTCATGTTTTGCGAAATGCGTCGGGTATGGTACGAAAGAAGATTGATGCTGTGTACCAGTATTCGTTGGATGAGAAAACAAAACGGCAATTGGCCACACTGATTTATTATCCGGAGGAGAAGCTGGAAATAATCATGAAAGAGGAAGAGGACCTTGAAAGTTGGTACACGGTTACACTTCACCGGTTGATTGAAGTTGCCCGTGTTTCGGCTGATAAATATACCCGCTCAAAGGTTAGAAAGGCGATGCCCGAAGATTTTGCCTACATCATTGATGAATTACTCAACGAGCATGGTGTTAAAAAGGAGCAATATTTCAATAGTATCATCAAGTCGATCATCGATATTGGACGCGCCAATCAATTTATCGTTGCAATTAGCAAGTTTATCCAGCGGCTGCTGATTGATCGGCTTCACATTATTGGCGATGTGTTTGATCGTGGCCCGAACGCAGACAAAGTGATGGACTTGATTCAGAATCATCATTCGGTAGATATTCAATGGGGAAATCATGATATTTTTTGGATGGCGGCAGCGTCCGGAATTACGGCAAGCATTGCCGGAGTCATCCGGGTTAGTGCACGTTACGACAACCTGGATACACTGGAAGATGCCTATGGAATTAATCTTTTGCCATTGGCCACGTTTGCGATGAATGCATACGATGGTGATCCTTGCGAAGCATTTATCCCTGTAAACACACCTCCGGAAAATGTTGGGTCGACCCATGTTCAGCTGACCAGTAAGATGCACAAGGCCATTATGATAATAGAGACCAAACTGATTGGGGAAATTGTGCAACGAAATCCGGAAATGAATATGGATGATCGTCTTTTGCTGGATAAAATTGACTATGAAAAAGGCACCATTACGATCGACGGCCGTGAACTGCTATTGAATGATACCAACTTCCCCACAATCGACCCGAAAAATCCATATGAACTAAGTGCCGAAGAAAAAGAGTTGGTTGGCAAACTTCGTTTTTCGTTTTTGAATTGCGAACGGTTGCAACGTCACATAAAAACGATGTTTACCAAAGGCAGTACTTTCCTGACCTATAACTCAAACTTGCTTTATCACGGTTGTATTCCGCTTGATAAAAAAGGTAATTTTAAAGAAGTCACTTTACACGGGAAGAAATACAAGGGAAAAGCGATGTGCGAACAATTTGATTTGATTTCGCGCCGGGCCTATTACAACCGGGTTAAGACTGACAAGAGTGTCAAAGATCGCGATTACATGTGGTATTTGTGGTCTGGCCCCGATTCGCCGCTATTTGGTAAAAAGAAAATGGCCACCTTTGAACGTTATTTTTTGGATGACAAAGAAGCTCAGTACGAGGAGAATAATACATATTACAAATTGCGTGATGACAAGGATACTTGTGTGCGCATTTTGGAGGAGTTTGGACTCGATCCCGATAAGTCACATATTATTAATGGGCATGTACCGGTAAAAGTCGTGAAAGGTGAAAGCCCGGTGAAAGCTGAAGGGAAACTTTTTGTAATTGATGGTGGTATGTCCAAACCCTATCAAAAAGTTACAGGAATTGCTGGATACACATTAATCTATGATTCGTACAGTTTGATTTTGGCCGAACACGCACCATTCGAATCCCGGCGAAATGCGATCCAGGAAGAAAAAGATATTGTATCGATCCGAAGTATGATCGAGCGTTCAACGGATCGGATCCTGGTTGGAGACACAGATACCGGTGTACTCCTTAACAATCAGATTCAGGATTTGAACCGACTGCTGGAAGCCTACCAAAAAGGAGTGGTGAAGGTGAAGAGTGTATTTTGATGGATGAAAGGGCTGCAAATATTATTGAAACCCTAAACTGGGAAAATGATATCAGCAGTTTTTAGGTATTTTGTTCTATTTTCCCGGCGCATACTTCATCTGCTCCACTGAAACCTGAAATTTCTGCTTTGGCTGATTCTCTGCCATTGATGTCAGTTTGCCTTTCTTTTTCAGTTCGTGTTTCAGATCACAACTGGCACAGCCGCCACACAGGCCCTTTTCTTTTGTGATCAGTGATTTGTATATGTTGTAGCCGACTTTTACCAGAACAGCTGCAACAATTGTTAGTGCGATAATATTTTGTATCATGATGTTTGTGTTTTTCGGTTAAACAATGAGACTACCAATTTGAAACACTAAAAAGGCCGCTACCCATGCAATTCCTGTGGTATAGACCGTCGTAAACAGTGCCCACTTCCAGTTGGCCTCCTTCCGAATGGCGGCGACTACAGCCACGCAGGGAAAATAGATCAGTACGAAAATCATCAACGCAAAAGCCACCAGCGGTGAAAAGACTTTTTCCCCGGTCTTGGGACCTCTGGTAAAAGTTTGTTGTTGCAATTTCTGTTTCAGTGATTGTGAGTTCTCATCAGCGTTGAGATCGGCATTGTAAAGCACACCCATCGAACTCACTACAATTTCTTTGGCAGCCATTCCGGTGATGATACTCATCCCAATTTTCCAGTCGAACCCAAGTGGGCGAATAACTGGCTCGATGAAATGTCCCACCTGTCCGATATACGAATTACTCTGACGTTCTTCTTCCTGCGACAACTGGATATCACTGGTTTTTTCAGCTTTTTGAGTGGCAGTCAAAGAGGCGTTATTTTCAACCATCGATAGCATCGACGCGTAATTCTTTGTGTAATCCACATGACGGGGATAATAGCCCAACGCCCAAATCAGGATGGAGGCCAGCAAAATGACGTTCCCCATTTTGGTGAGGTATTGCGATCC
>DATFMO010000556.1:0-4400 GCA_035266925.1 Sunxiuqinia sp.
GCATGCTTTGCCTTTAATTCTTTCTGCTGAGCGGAACCATATTTAAATGGGGTCTTTTTGGTTTTTCGATAAGCTTTCCACCAAAGCAGGAAACCGCTGACCAGAACCATGATCAGGCACAAGCCGGCAAGGGGAACATACAGAATGTAAAACGGGCCAACCAGGAATTCAAAGATTCGTCCGGTATGTACTTCCAGAGCCACACTCCATAGCGAAATGGGTGATTTTTGCAACAGCTTCTGAGGCATCTCCCAAGTCTGTATTCCTCTCGGACTTTGCATTCCGGTGTTGTAATCAAACACATATTTTTGCCCTTTGTAGTTGAAATCTCCGGTAATCATGTGGTCGGATATGGGAGGCCCTGCTTTTTCAACTGGCGGTTTGTCGGTGTAGGCGTTCAACACCATGCCGCTTTTTGTATCCCAGGCAAACAGTCCGCTAAACGAGCCAATCAGGTATTTAGTGGGACTGGTCTGCTCTAACACATTGCAGCCCATCACACTCACGGGCGGCTGGTATTTTAATTTTGTCAATGGTTTGTTTAATGATGGATCGGCCCAATAAAATCCGTCGGATGTAGAAATCAGGTAACGGTTCTGATCAGCATTCCAACTGACGCGTCGCAGCTTGTCAAACCATGGATTGGTATTGTCGAGGTGTGTGCCGGGAATCATGCCCACTTTCGTATAGGCGATAGGAATAAGCAGTGGCGGGCGAAGAAACATTCCCGCCGTCGTATTGATCAGCAAAAAGACAATTGCTGCATAACCTACCACGTTGTGCCAGCGGAGATTTAATTTGCGTGTTGCTGAAAGTTTGGTGTTGCTTTTTTGTTTCTTTTTCCGGCGTTTGGCAATTTTAGGAAAAAAGAAATGCAATAGGCCGGTGACTGAAAGTAAAATAACGACCAAACCAATCAAATCGACAAAAAGTTTACCGGCCAATCCAAACAACTCGCCACTGTGAAGTTCCCACAAGGTGTTGAACAGCCCAGTTTTATGAACGTAATTCACAGGTGTCGGCAATTGATAAGTATTAAATTCGTTCCCATCGACGGATTTTACCAGGTAGTTTCGACTCAACACAACCAGGGTGTCCTCCTTGACGATGAGGTCGGTCAGGCGTTGGTTGATGAGCGGTAATGGAACGTTTGTCCAATGATCTTTCCTCAATGATCGTTTGTACAATCCAAAATGCGTTGCTGCAAAAAGCGTTTGATGGTGGAACAGCGCCATCGCATAAATTTTTCGCTTGTCGATGCCATGTGGAAAGCCCTGGTTAAAATCGCGAATCGAGTTGTTGGTTTTCTCCCAAACGCCAATATTTCCGTAGTAAAGAAAATGATTGCCATCGAGTGGGAGACCACCCCGGACGGCAGCGAGATTCCAATTTTCGTATTGATAGCCAGGCGGCATTAGATTTCGATTGACATTGACACCCGAAAAAATGGTTCGGTGGTTTAAAACGATGCCTGATAATGCGAATAGAATGGCCAAAAATGCAATAATAACTCCGGGCCATTTATGTAATTTTCTAAATAGTTTGAGTGCCTTCTTCTTTTCCATGGTCTTTTCTTCACCGGAAGCGTGTTTGCTTCTGTTTTTTGAATGAAGCAAAAATAGCAGTTCAAAATCCAGTTTACTGTAACCGATGTTACATTGGCCGCATTTTTTTTAACTAGAAAGCAGGTTTTTTTTGGCTGAAAGGCATCACACTATTCAAATTGATTTTAAATTATATCGTTTTCAAATTGTAGAAGAAAACACCTCGAATTTTACAAATGCTTGTTCTTCGGGTTGTTTCATTGTTGAATTGTAAATTTAAATACATTCTAAATTTTAGGTCGAATTTTCCCCCATGTCGGTCGCATGTTGATTTCTCTTATTTTTGATATTCAATCAACCAAAATGACGCTAATCTTTAAGGGAATAGCACCCAAAATATTTCCTTCCTGATTGGTCGGTCGTTTCATTCTTTAGGCTGAATAAAAAACCAATAATGAATAATGATACTTTGCAAAAGAGCGTCATGTAACGAAATCAACTATGATTTGGAATAAAAAGATAGAATGTGCCAGCCGCGACGAGATGAAAGCTGTTCAATCGGAACGACTGATTGAAACGGTGCAGCGAATCTATCACAACGTACTCAGTTACCGCAAAAAAATGCAGGATGCCGGTTTGGTGCCTGGCGATATTCAATCCATTGATGATTTATCGAAATTACCATTTACCACCAAGCAGGATCTGCGTGATAATTACCCTTTCGGAATGTTTACCGTTCCGATGAGTGAAATTGTTCGGGTACATGCATCATCCGGGACGACCGGAAAACCGACCGTGGTTGGCTACACCCGCAAAGATTTGAATAGCTGGGCCGAAGTGGTAACACGCGCACTCTGCATGGCAGGTGCTCATCGCGAGGATATGGTTCAGGTGGCATACGGTTATGGATTGTTCACCGGTGGTTTGGGATTGCACTATGGATGCGAAAACCTGGGGGCTTCCGTTATTCCCATTTCCGGTGGAAACACCCAAAAACAATTGCAACTGATGCAGGATTTCGGAACCAGCATTTTGGCTTGTACACCGTCGTATGCGCTCTATTTGGCCGAAGCGATTGATGAAGCCGGGATCGATCGCAAAGATTTAAAACTTCGCGTGGGAATTTTTGGGGCCGAGCCCTGGACCGAAGAAATGCGCCGCGAGATTGAAACAAAATTAGGCATAAAAGCCATCGATATTTATGGGCTGAGTGAAGTGATTGGACCGGGCGTTTCCTGTGAGTGTGAGCACCAGTGTGGTATGCACGTCAATGAAGATCATTTTGTGCCCGAAATCATTGATCCAAACACCTTGGAGCCATTGCATGACGGTGAAATAGGAGAGTTGGTGTTCACTACAATCACCAAGGAAGGAATCCCACTGATTCGCTATCGTACCCGCGATTTGACACGCCTGATCTATGATAAATGTGAATGTGGTCGTACGCTGGTGCGCATGGAAAAATGCCGTGGTCGCAGTGATGATATGTTGATTATTCGCGGTGTCAATGTCTTCCCGTCGCAAATTGAAAGTGTGTTGCTGGAAATGAGCGAAACCGAGCCACACTACATGCTTATTGTGGAACGGGAAGGGAATTTGGATACCCTACAATTATTGGTGGAAGTGCAGGAGCAGTTTTTCTCTGACGAGATCAAGCAGTTGGAGGCTTTGCGCAAGAAAATTACGCACAACATTCAAAGCACCCTGGGAATTTCTGTCAACGTTAAATTGGTTGAACCCAAAACAATTGAACGGACAGCAGGAAAAGCTAAACGAGTTATCGATAATCGCAAGTTATAGGAGGTCACTATGATTATTAAACAATTGTCTGTTTTTCTGGAAAACAAAACCGGTCGTTTGAACGAAGTTTCTCTTTTGTTGGGAGATGCAGGGATCAACATGACCGCGTTCAGCATTGCCGACACGTCGGAATTTGGCATTTTAAGGCTGATTGTTTCCGATCCTGATCAAGCATTAAGTGTTTTGAAATCAGCTGATTTTTCTGTCAGCTTAACAGATGTGATCTGCATTAATTGCCCAAACGAACCGGGAGCGCTGGCAAAAGCTTTGAATATTTTGTCTTCAGAAGAAGTATTTATTGAGTATCTTTACGCGTTCTCGTTGGATAAACAATCGGCAAACGTTGTTTTGAAGCCTGCCAACATCGAGCGTTGTATTCAGGTGTTGCAGAAACATCAGTTGGAGCTGGTCAAAGCCAGTGACCTGTATAAATTATAAGAAGTGGCGGAGCATGCGGAAATTAGCTAAAAATGAAAAGTTCTTAATTAGTTTCATCATCGTGTTGCTTTTGGCCATCGCCCTGAATTGGAAGAGTTTTTCGGCACGCGTCAAGCAAGTTTTCGAAAAGTATACCATCGAGCAGACGCAATCCAAATAACAGTAAAAATTACTGGTGAAAGGTTTTGTTGTCATAAAAAGTTGTTGCGAAATTTGCCCTGGATCCGTTCATAGGGCTGCTAAATAGAAAATTATCGTATGAAGAAAATTGCTATTCAGGGTATTGCCGGTTCTTTTCATGAAGACGCTGCTCGTACTTATTTTGGAGATGAAGAAATCGAGGTGGTAGAATGTCGCTCATTTCAAAGTGTTTGCGAGTTGATTGATGCCGATGAGGTTGACTTGGCTGTTATGGCGATTGAAAACTCCATTGCCGGTAGTATTTTGCAAAATTACTCACTCATCCGTGATTATCATCTTCGGATTATTGGTGAAATTTACATTCACATCCAGATGAATCTGATGATGTTGCCCGGAGCAAAAAGTGAAGACATAAAAACCATTTATTCGCACCCAATCGCCATCAGGCAGTGTGCTGAATACATTGAAAAATATTTT
>DATFMO010000557.1:0-9425 GCA_035266925.1 Sunxiuqinia sp.
GACCAACGAGAACCGCTGGAATTACACCTTTCAGCATCGGTTTACACCCGATTACTTTCAATCCTATGGATTAGGGTTTTATGAATATTTTCAATTGTGTGAGGACATTGGTGCCGATCCGTTGCCTATAGTAAGTTGTGGCCTTTCCTGTCAGTTCGAAAGTCATGAGGTGGCTGAAGGTGCGGATTTGGATCCTTTCATACAGGATGCCGTTGATCTCATTGAATTTGCCAATGGTCCTGTGACATCCAAATGGGGGAAAGTGCGTGCTGATATGGGACATCCAGCTCCCTTCAACCTGAAAATGATTGGTATTGGTAATGAACAGTGGGGCGATGTTTTCCCCAAACACCTGAAGAAATTTCAGGATGCAATTAAAGCCAAATATCCTAACATTTTGATTGTCGGTTCGTCTGGCCCAAGTGCTGATGGCAAACGCTTTGATTACAACTGGAACGAGATGAAAAAGCTGAATGTGGATTTGGTGGACGAGCACTATTACAAAGATCCGCAGTGGTTCTTAAACAATGCTAACCGTTACGATAGTTACGATCGCAAAGGCCCCAAAGTGTTTGCCGGCGAATATGCCTGTCATGTGAAAAGCCGGAAAAACTCCTTTTATTCGGCACTGTGCGAAGCTGCGTTCATGACCGGTTTGGAGCGCAACGCCGATGTTGTTCATCTGGCGACCTACGCACCGCTGTTTGCGCATGTTGATGCATGGCAGTGGAAACCTGATATGATTTGGTTTGATAACCTGCGCATGGTGAAAACGCCAAACTATTATGTGCAACAATTGTACAGTATGTATAAAGGCAGTGATGTGATGTCCACCAAAATGGATGATCAGCCGTTAGAAGGTCAAGATGGATTGTATGCCACTTCTGTGATTGACAATTCAAAAGGCGAATTGATTATCAAAGTGGCCAATACATCGAAACAACCAAAAACGCTCAATTTTGATTACGGTAAGTTGAAATCGACTATTTCGGGAGGAAAGGAAATTTTGTTGAAAGCGCCTCTTGATGCGGAAAATACCCTCGACAAGCCAGATTTGGTGGTACCTGTTGAACTTCCAGTTCAACCTGGGGCAAAAAATTTGAATGTTGTACTGGAACCACAATCATTTCACGTGTTTGTGTTGGAGATGGGGAAATAATTCTTTTTGTTGTTGAAAAACAATCGGTTAGTCAAGAACGCTTTGGGATTTTATTCCGAAGCGTTTTTGTTTTCCGGCAATTGTAACCAGAATGCAATCCCTTGGGGCTTGTTATCTTTGCACAATTCATTACTTTTAAAGCAGGATAATTGATGATCGAATCCAGAATGCTTAAGAATGAAAATCGGCTAGTAAAACAACTCAAGGCAAGCGATGTAGCTGCTTTTGACCAACTCTTTGAGGGGTATAGTTCCCGGCTGTTTGGTTTTGCCATCAATTACCTTAAAACCGAAAGTGAAGCCGAAGAATTGGTTCAGGAAGTATTTGTCCGTGTTTGGGAAAACCGTCAATCATTAAAACCAGACCAATCCTTTAAAGCTTATCTATATACGATTGCCTTAAATCAAATTCGGAAACATTTTCGTAAAAGAGCAGTTGCCCTAAATTACCTTTCACAGCTTGATTCCTCCGATTTTGAAATGGATAGTAAAACTGAAGATTCACTTGACTATCAATCCGTTCTTGAGCGAATCGATGCTATCGTTGACCAACTTCCGGAGCGTAAAAAGCAAATCTTCCTGAAAAGCAGGAAAGAGGGAAAATCATCGAAAGATATCGCAGAGGAGTTGGCAATCTCAGTGGGAACCGTAGACAACCAAATATCGTCAGCCCTGAAAATTATACGCGAAATCCTAACCAGGGAAAACCTGGCCGTCCTTCTGTTTTTTGCACTCTTCCTGAATTAATTCAAAAAAAAGCGATCGTAAAGTTTTTGAATTTCAGCAATTTGTGGGTTCAGGTTGAAAAAAGTCAATTTGAGCCGTGAGATTTCTGTGAGCAAAGGATACTAACTTATGAACAAGCCGTAAGAATGTAATATTGTAAACGGCACTTTAAGTGGATCATGGAGAAGAAGCTGAAAATATTAATTGAAAAATACAGGGAAGGACAACTTAGCCTGGAAGAGGAATTGGATTTAGCGAAACGGATAAGTGATCCTTCGAACCTGGAAGTGGAGCAATTCCTTCAAACGGATTTCGATACTCATGTAAATTCTGCAGCGATCGAAGAAAGGGACATGGGAAACATGCTTCACCAGATTCACCACCAAATTAATCTTCGTCAATCTGAACAATCAGATGATGTGCCGACCCGCAAATTGCAGCGGACCATTCCGCTACTGTATCGCATTGCCGCTGTCCTCATCGTACCATTGTTAATTGCTTCATTGTATTTGTTCTTTTCTGGTAATCAATTTTTGGGGCAACATCAAATTGCCGAGCGACAAGTGTATACCAAGCCGGGTACGGTGACCCAGATCGATTTGCCTGACGGTTCAAAAGTGTGGCTGAATGACGGTACAACGATTCGTTATCCGGAGAAATTTACCGGACATGATCGACGCCTGTCTGTTGATGGCGAAGCCTATTTTAAAGTGAAAAAAGATCCGTCTCACCCTTTCATTGTTCAAAACCCAATGATGACAACCGTGGTGACCGGAACCACTTTTAACCTAAATGCCTATTCGGCAGATCATTATTTTGAAGCTACCCTTGTGGAAGGCCACATTCACCTGCAGCGTAAAAACCAAAAAGTGGAGGTGAAACCCGGAGAACAAATTCGTTACAATGCTTCCAACAATCGACTTGTTCGTCGCCAGGTGAAACCTCAAATTTATTCGTCATGGATTGATGGCAAACTGATCATGGTTGATGAGCCATTGAATGATGCCGTGAAGAAACTGGGGCGCTGGTATAACGTTGATTTCGAATTGGCAGACAAAAGCCTGAACCAATATTTATTGACAGCGACGATCAAAAATGAAAAGCTGGAACAAACATTACAAAATATCGCCTATGCATTACCAGTGCAGTGCACTGTAAAAGAAAGAATTGTGAATAACCAACCTCAAAAAACGGTCTATATTATGGGTAAATAACCAAAAAAGAGCTAACGGGAATCTTGCACATTCGCCGTTAACTCAAGTTTAAAGTTTAATAACAATAACGTTTTAAATTTATGAAAAAAAAATTGAATCTGAAGATTCCATGGAGTAAATCTCCGTGGTTGAAAAAAACACTATTGTGTATGAAATTGACCTACTTTATCCTATTGCTTGGAGCTTTCCAGACATTTGCGGCAACCACGTTTTCGCAAACATCTACCATGTCTCTGAAAATGGAAGATACTGCTGTGAAAGACGTTCTTCAAAGAATTGAGGATCAGACGGATTATTACTTTCTGTATAGTAGTAAAATGGTTGATGTAAACCGCAAAATCGATGTCAACATCGAAAATGGAAAAATCGATGACATTCTCAAGCAGGTTTTTGAAGGAACAAACACTTCCTTTAAAGTGAATGGACGTTTAATTCTGCTTCAGGATGCCAAATCTCAAAATGACTATCAAACCTTTCAGGCACATCAAGTGTCCGGGCAAGTTAAAAATAAGTCGGGCGATCTTATTCCCGGCGTAACAGTTGTGATAAAAGGAACCAGCCAGGGAACGATTACGGATACAAATGGTAATTATTCGTTAGCTGATGTTCCAGCCGATGCAACGCTGGTTTTTTCGTTCGTTGGTATGAAGTCACAGGAGGTTTTTGTTGGACAGAAGTATACAGTTTCAGTGGTTTTAGAAGAAGAGACCATTGGAGTTGGCGAAGTTGTTGTCACAGCACTTGGTATCAAACGTTCGGAAAGAGCGTTGGGATATTCGGTCCAAAAGGTTGAGGGTGAAAGTCTGCAAAAAGTTACCGGTGTCGATGTCAGTACATCACTGACTGGTAAAGTTGCCGGTGTGTTGGTGCAAAATTCGACTGACTTTAACGTTGACCCAACAATTACCATTCGTGGTGAAGAAAACCCATTGATTGTCATTGATGGAATTGCCTATGCCAACAAAAAATTGAGTGATATAGCAGCAGAAGACATTCAATCAATGTCTGTGTTGAAAGGTGCAACAGCATCTGCTTTGTACGGTTTTCGTGGAGAACGCGGTGCAATCCTGATCACCACTAAGAACGGTAGCGAAGGAAAAGCGGGAGTATCGGTTGATTTGACTTCCAACACCATGTTTACCGCTGGATTCCTGGCGATTCCAGAACATCAAAGTGTTTATGGTCGCGGTAACAACGGGAACTACGATGTCAATCAGACCAAATCATGGGGACCCGCGATGGATGGAACCATTCGTTCGCAATGGGATCCGTTCCAAAAGGAATATAGAGATTATGCCTACGAACCAGTTGGAAAAGACAACTTCAAGAACTTCATTAACCCGGGCTATGTCACAAACAACAACGTCAATGTTGGTTTTAAAGCCAAGAACATTGCCTTGAGGAGTTCCTTGAACTGGACAAAACAAAAAGGAATTTATCCGAATGCAACCTTAAATAAATACACCTATACGTTGGGCGGTGATATTAATCTGGACAAATTTCAATTGACATCCAATATGTCTTACTCAAAAAGGCAAACGCCCAATATGGGTTCCAATGGTTATACATCATATGATGTGATGTATTCCTTGTTGATTTATTCTCCAGCTGATTATAACATTTTGGATTACAAGGATAATTATTGGCTGATCAAAGATCAGAAACAGAATTTTACGTTTCAACGTTCAATCAACAACCCGTATTTTGACCGGTATGAAAAGACAAACGAAGTTTCCCGTGATATTTTTAATGCCGACCTGACTGCCAATTATGAAGTCACCGATTGGTTGAAAGCAACAGTGCGTTCAGGTGTCGACTTCTACGTTGATCGCGGTCAGCAGCGAATTTCGCAAGGGTCATATACTTCTTCTGGTAACACATCAGTTCCAGGGATTCCTTACCCATGGAATGGAACATTAACCGGAGCTTATATTACAGGTAAAACCCAGGGATTTAGTATCAACAACGATTTGTTGTTACAAGGCAGTAAAAAATTTGTTGATGATAACTTCGTGCTCGAATACCTGGCTGGTGGTACTATTTATTACCGTAGAAATGATAATTTGAATGGGCAAACAACAGGTGGTATTTCTGTACCGGGCTATTATTCATTAAATGCGTCGGTTAATCCGGCTCGTGTTGGGGAATCAACCAATGCAGAACAGTCAAATTCGGTATATGGCCGCGTTGGAGTTTCCTGGAAAAATTTTATTTACGTAGACGGTACAGCCCGTAATGACTGGGTTTCAATGTTGGCCAATCCCAATGTGCCAAAATCAGACCGGTCCTATTTTTATCCATCCATTTCGGGTAGTTTTATTCTTTCCGAATTGATGTCAGACAATACCAAGCAATGGCTGAACATGCTGAAGCTTAGAAGTTCATGGACGAAGGCAAAAACAGCACCAGACCCATACGCCATCAACAGGGTATTCTCTGTAAATCCGGGAACATGGCTCGATTATAACGGAGCTTCAGCTCCTCACACGGTCTATCTGGACACATACAGTCCGAATGATTATGCGACCAATGAATTTGGGTTGCAGACTATTCTGTTTAAAAAGAGGTTCTCTTTGGATGTTTCTTACTATAACAAACGAATTTACAACCAACTGGTATCAGCTTCGAGAACTCCAGCATCAGGCATCAGTAGTATTTATCTGAATTCAGGAGAAGAAAGAGCACGCAGAGGTTGGGATATTGTGGCCCATGTGACGCCGGTAAAAAAGGAGGATTTCCAGTGGGATATGACATTCAACTGGGGTACTTACAAAGAAATCTACACGAAGATAGACTCTTTAAATACGAGTAATCGTGACAAAGACTGGGTTACAGTTGGAAAGCGTACCGACTTCATGACCATTCAGGATTTCCAATACCAACCGGGAACCGGAGCTTTAATCTGGGAAAATGGATTGCCGAAAAGAAGCAACGCTTATACCTTTTACGGTTATAAGTTGCCGGATTGGCAATGGGGCGTTAGCACAACCTTGCGTTACAATGACTTCAGCTTATTTATGTCATTCGACGGAGTTGTCGGTGGATTAATGAATACCGTTACCGAAAGTTATATGTGGCAGGCTGGTGTACATCCTGAATCGGTTACTGAAACCAGGGCCGAAGATGTCGCTGATCCAAGCACCAAACACTATATTGGAGATGGAGTTAAGGTTGTTTCTGGAGATGCTACTTTTGACGTGAGTGGAAATATTTTGACCGATACGCGTAAATTCGAGAAGAATGATGTTCCTGTCTATTACCAGGATGCTATCAGCAGATTGCACGCCAGTAGCGTCTGGGGTGGTACTCCAACTCCAAATGATATCTACTCGAGAACATTCTTCAAACTCCGCGAAATTTCGCTTACGTACACAGTTCCTAAAAGAATCACAAAATTCTGGGGACCTGTTAAAGGCGCTTCAGTAAGTTTTGTAGGACAAAATGTGTTATTCTGGGCCAAAGACTTTAAATATTCTGACCCGGATGGCGGACGTGAAGACTTTTCTGACCCATCCGTAAGATATCTTGGTGGTAATATTAAAGTTAACTTTTAAAAACATTGAACTATGAAAAAGCTATTTTATATATTACTGACAATTACGATGGTTGTCGCTGTTTCATGCGATAATTTTGAAAAAATAAATACGGATCCGAATGCTACCAACAAGGTTTCATCGGGCATGCTTGCAACACAAGTGTTGAAAGACACCTAT
This sequence comes from Sunxiuqinia sp., assembly GCA_035266925.1. Lineage (GTDB taxonomy): Bacteria > Bacteroidota > Bacteroidia > Bacteroidales > Prolixibacteraceae > Sunxiuqinia. Next base: position 6,812 of record DATFMO010000557.1, read on the forward strand.
CGGTTCTGGAATGTTAATGCTGCTGATTTCTTATCAGGTAACTTATTCAACCATCACCTGATACAGACGAACAATGAAAATCCGGGGCAATACTATTTTGCCTATTGGCCATGGGGCAGTTTTGATTCTTACTTGCGTTTGACTGACCTTAAATACATGTCTCAGTTTGCTGAAGGAAGTAGCTATGAGGATTCTTATAAAGGACTGGAGCTGTTTATGAAAGCCTGGTTTGGTTTTCAGGCTACCCTGGATATGGGAGACGTGCCATATTCAGAAGCAGGCATGGGCGAAGATGGACAATTCCGTCCTGTCTATGATAAGCAAGCCGATGTATTTGCCGAGATTCTTCAGGATCTTCAACAAGCTGCCACTTATTTTTCTAAAGGTGAAAGTTTTGATGGTGATATCATGTACGGTGGTGACGCTTCAAAATGGGAAAAGCTTTGCAACGTCATGCAGCTGAAAGTCATTCAAACGATGAGTAAACATGCAACTTCTGATCAAAAAGCTCGTTTCGCAGCCATTGTTAACTCGGGATCATTGATGGTCGGGAATAATGACAATTTCAGATTGGAATATTCGACCAATGCCAATGCGGTTTTCCCATTTTACCAGAATGGGGAGCAATATAAAGGGTACGCCTGTTTGTCAAAATTGACAGTTGATAATTTGAAAATGCTGAAGGACCGCCGGTTATTTTATTTTGCCGATCCAGCACAACAACAAATTGACGCGGGCTTAACGGAATCAGATTACGATGCTTATGTTGGTGGTTTAAGTTCGTTGCCAAACAGCGTGTTGCAACCAAATGCTCTGGCTGGAGATTATTCCACGGTAAATAACCGCTATACGCAATTCATGGACAATGATCCGATGCTAATTGTGACTTATTCAGAACAGTGTTTCATCATTGCTGAAGCGATTGAAGAAGGCTGGGTTAACGGTGATGCCAAACAGTATTATGAAGATGGTGTAAAAGCCCAGTTGACTTACTACATGAACCTTCCTCATACCGCTGATTATATCCACGGAATGGCGATCGACCAGGATTACATTGATAACTATTTTACAGGGGAAGCTGCCTATAAATCAGATGGAAGCAAGACAGATCGTTTGCACCAAATTTGGATTCAACGTTGGTTAATCGATTTCTTCCAGGGAAATGGCGGGAACTATCCACAGTTCTTACGTACCGGTTACCCGGTATATCCGCTGGATCCTGCAACAAGCGTCAACCCGGATAACAAGAACGTGTATCCGAAACGTTGGATGTACCCAACAAGCGAACAACAAACCAATCCGGATAATTACAATAAAGCCATTAATGACCAATTTGGTGGAAACGATGCCACTGACCAGGTTTCTTGGTATTTGAAGTAATTACGAACGTCGAAATCGTAACGACAAACGATTCGAACGGTTAAATATTGAATTACGAATTGGAAAATGGGGGAGTGTTTCATCTCCCCCCATTTTTTTCTCATTCATTCCTGAAATGAAGTTTATCAATTCTGCTAAGCATTTAAATCACTTTATCGAAATTTGACATGAAGTTTCTGAAACTATTTTTCACAATCATCATTCTTGTTGGTTCTCAAACGCTTTTTGCTCAGTCAACCTATGGTTACAAATTGGTTTGGCAGGATAATTTTGATGGAAATTCACTGGATACAACATCGTGGAATAACCGGGTGATGAAACCTGGGCGGGTGAACAACGAAAAGCAACGCTATACCAATGGCGAAAACGTCGAAGTAAAAGATGGGAAACTCATCATTGAAGCCCGTTATCAAAATGGCGAATACACCTCAGGCCGAATCAACACCAAAGGGAAGCGCACTTTCACTTACGGCATTGTAAAAATGAGGGCGAAATTACCCGCTGGAGTTGGTACGTGGCCGGCCTTATGGATGTTGGGAGAAAATGTCAGCACCGTAGGATGGCCTGCTTGTGGCGAGCTGGACATCATGGAGCACGTGGGTAAAAAGCCTGGCTTCGTTCATTCCTCTATTCACAATCCATCCGGACACGGAGCGACGCCATACACGGGAATTGTCGAAATCCAAAATCCTTACAGCGAGTTCCATATTTATAGCATGGAATGGACAAAGGATTTTATCACTTTTTATGTGGATGGAAGAACGATTTACCATTATCAACCCCAAAAAAAAACACTCGAAGACTGGCCATTTGACAAGCCCTTTTTTCTGATCTTCAATATTGCTATTGGAGGAAATATGGGCGGGCCGAATATTGACAGCAGTTGTTTCCCAACGGACATGGCAGTCGATTGGGTGAAAGTTTATCAAAAATAAAATGGACAGATGAAAAAAGGAATCATTTCTGTTTTGCTATTCATATTCTCGGTAATCGCAGTTTTCTCACAACCGATGACAATCGAACAACCCATTGATGCCAAATATCATTTGCCTTTGCTAGGTGAAAATGTGTTTGTATTTGATCCTGCGATGGGAATGGACGGAATTCAAGCATTGATCGACTCTCTTTATGCCCTTCAAACAACCCGAAAAAGTGAGTCTTCTACAAACCGTTATGCATTTTTATTTAAACCCGGAACATACAAGTTAGACATCAAGGTTGGTTATTACATGCA
>DATFMO010000558.1:0-2450 GCA_035266925.1 Sunxiuqinia sp.
TCAGGAAATACGGTGTTCCATGAATCCATCCCCCTTCTTAAATTGCCTCGTAAGCCTTATCAACAATTTGTTCAACATGAATCCTGGTCGTATTCAAAAATGGGATGCCAAGGTATTCATCCTCAGTGAACATCACCGGAAACTCTGTACATCCAAGAATCAAAGAATCAATCCCTTCGCGCTCTTTAAATTCTTTGAATATGTTCAGTAGTACTGTTTTTGTTTCTTCTTTGAAAATTCCAAGCTCCAACTCCTGAAACAATTTATTGTTAATAATCTGCTTCTCTTTCTCGTTGGGAACTACGATTTCAATCCCCTGTTTCTTAAATGTATCGCTGTAAAAACTTGCTTCCATTGTGAATATGGTACCAACGAGTCCGCAACGTTTAAATCCCAAGGCATTAGCCTTTTCAAGTGTTGAATCGACAATACTAATCAATGGAATTGGCACTTTAACTTTTATATCTTCAAATAAAAGGTGTGGCGTGTTGGCACTCATGACTGCAAATTCAGCGCCTGCCCGATCCAACCCATTGATACAATGAGCTATGTAGTTCGATGCCTCCAGGTATTTTTTGTTTTCTAACAGTCCGATAAATCGTGACATATTGACGCTGTAAATCACAATCTCAGGATAGTTTAAACTTCCGTTGTTGTTTCGCTGATTAACAGCTTCTATAATTTCCTTGTAATAGTCGACTGTTGCTTCCGGCCCCAATCCTCCAAGTATACCGATGGTTTTCATCTCTTTTTAATTTTCAAATTGAACGTTGAAATTTTTCTTTTTGAATAGCAAAAGCGAGCAGGATTAGTGAGATCACTTTGATGAATTCAGCTGCGATATAAAAAATATGCAACATCGATTTTGGCGGTTCCTTGCCGGCTATGATCAAGGCTGCCCTTTCATCCAACACTGGCAACATCCAAAAAGTTTGTAAAAATAGGATGATTGCAACCAGCGTTAAAAGAATCCAGGTCTTTCGATTTTCAAACTTCCGCTTCTTTGCACTGACGAATACTGTTAACAAAAAACCAAGCAAAAGTATCCATTCCACATAATTCATAGCTCCAAAAACCAAGCGACCGATGCCTAAGCCAAGCGGCACGGTGATCCCGGGCGCTTGAAACTTCAACCAAGCTTCCATGAAGCTAATGGCCGAAACAAAACCAGCCCAGAAAATAACAATAAACGAGGCGATATTTTTTTGTTTCATCATCATGTTTTTTTTAATTCAATCGAATGCGGTTAAGCACCGCTTTCCCGTCTTTAATTTTTTGTGCGAGCGAATGAATACTTTCATTTTTCACCATATCTAAAAATCCATCACGAATTCCTTTGTAATCGTCATGCAACGGACAGGGGTTATTTTGATCACAGTTTTTCAAGCCAAAGCCGCACTTGTGAAAATAATCCGGTCCTTCCAAAGCCAAAATAACATCCAACAGCGACAATTCACATTTCCCCTCTTTGAAAAAGAACTCTGCCAGCCGACCTTTCTGCGAGTCAACCAACTGATTTTGAGTAAGTTTTTGCAGAATCTCTGCTGAATATGCTTTTGATGCACCAATCTGATCTGCAATTTCCAATATCCCCGGTCTTTTCTCGTTTGCATTCTGAAGTTGAATGAAAACCAATGCCCTGATCGCATATTCTAAACTTTCGGAAAGCATCCTGCCCTAACTTTTTGATTCAAAGTTTTTTACTAAAATGATCTTTGCTCTTTCACTCATATTACGAGGAGCAAAAGTACAAAAACATTTTCTCAAAAGACATTTTCATCTTTTTGTACATTTTGATGTCGATAAATCAGGGAGATGATACAAAAACCTATAAGAAAGCAGGTTACAAAAAGGACACGATGTTTTAGGCAAGTCAAAGAAAAATTGAAATGCACAATGAATCAAGAAGTTCAAGAGAACAAAAAATTTTGCTTTCTGATAAAAAATTTAAAAATCGTTTTACTTTGACTGGCCTCGAAAAAAGTCTTGCTTATCGGCAAACAGCACGTTGAAAGTTGTCAGACTTCCATAGGCACGTGTAATGTATTGTTGTAGATGAATTTTATCTTCCTCATCCAATTTCGAATGACTATTAATGCTCTGTTCCAGCACACGAAGTCGATCGCGCAACATGACAATCTTGTGGAAAAACCCTTCTATGGGAACTTCTTTCGACTGTAGCTCCGGATTCCCTGGCTTCATTTCCAACACGCCACCTTTCCAGCGCTCCGCTATTTTCACCGTATGCGTAATTCCCTGGTATTTGTCCATCACATAAGTGATCACTTCTTCAAATTCCGCGAGTGTCAATCCGGTGCGCGGCTCTGTTTCCGGTTCTTCCAGCACCTCCAGATCAGGATTGTATTTACTTAGCTCGGTTTTTCCACCACGTTCAAAAAATATTTCGAAAATAGTTAAGTGTGACCGGGCGATGATGCCCTCGCCATATA
>DATFMO010000559.1:0-6525 GCA_035266925.1 Sunxiuqinia sp.
AATTTCTTTGGTACGCTCCTTCACTACGATCAGCATAATATTGCTGACACCAACAATTCCAGCGATCAGTGTTCCAATACCGATAATCCAGATGAAAATTTTTATGGCCTGGAAAATGCGCATCGTCTGGATGTAGTTTTCCATTTTATTGTATAATCCCAACGCACTCTCATCTTTCACGTCAAAATGATGCTTACGAGCAAATGTAGTCCGGATGCGGTTTTCAATATCCTTAGTCTCCTCAAGCGTTTTGCCGTCAATAGTGAGCGCCAGATTGTGGATGCGGTTGCTTCCATTGAATACTTTCTGTGCCGTTGACACCGGCATGTACGCATTGCGGTTTCGGGTCGATTCCGGCTCTATGCAAACCCCGACAACTTTGAACGGCACCATGTTCACTTTCACATATTCACCCAAGGCTGTTTTATCTTTAAATAAAGCGTCTTTAATGTCTTTCCCAATCACAACGACCTTACGGTTTTCCATAATATCAACCTTATTGATGAACCGTCCTTCCAACATCTCCATATGGTCAACATCATTCAATTCCGGGTGACAGGTAACGGTCGTGTACTCACCCGATTCTTTCCCGTAAGAATAGCGGGTATTGCCCATGTAGTAGCGACCAGAGGCTGTTTCAACGCCCTCAATATTTTTAACCAATTCATAGTCGTCGTTGTGAAAACGGATCGGACGTCCGGCTTTTAATCCTTCATACGGAATTTTTGTTTCACCTGTCCAGACCCACATGGCATTCACGGCGTCATTCATAAAATTGCTGGCCACCCCGTTGCTCAGTCCATTGCCTGAACCCAGCAGGATCATCAGCATAAAAATTCCCCACGCCACCGAAAAGCCGGTCAGGAACGTACGCATTTTGTTCTTCTTGATGGTTGACAGGATTTCCTGCCATTTATCGATGTCAAACATGGATTGATAGTTTAGGCAGTGACCAATTCTTTTTTATATGTATGACGAAAATCTTCCAGCTCCCCATTACGAATAATCTCTTGGATCTGTCCGTCATTCAGCCGAATGATTTTTTGGGTCATCGCAGCAATGTCGTGTTCGTGTGTGACGATGATGACTGTAATACCTCCTTGATTGATTTCGTTCAGGATACTCATGACCTCGTAAGAAGTTGTGTTATCCAACGCACCAGTTGGCTCATCTGCTAAAATTATTTTGGGCTGAGCAATCAGTGCGCGGGCGATAGCAATCCGCTGTTTTTGCCCGCCGGAAAGCTCATTGGGCATGTGCTCTGCCCAATCTTTCAAGCCCAGTTTTTCCAGGTACTCCATGGCTATAATGTTGCGCCTTTTGCGTTTCACACCTTTATAATAAAGCGGCAGCGCCACATTCTCCATGGCATTTTTAAATGAAATGAGGTTGAACGATTGAAAAACAAAGCCGACCATTTCATTACGAAGCTGGGCAGCCTTCTTTTCACTCATATTGGCAATTAGCCGATCAGAAAGATGATAGGTCCCTTCATCGTAATTGTCGAGCATACCCAAAATATTTAACAGGGTGGATTTGCCCGAACCGGAAGAACCCATGATGGAAACAAACTCACCTTGCTCAACTTCCAGGTCAATGCCTTTGAGCACATGCAGCTTGCTGCTCCCCATGTCATAAGATTTGTGAATGTTGTTTAGTTTGATCATTGTTTCTTGTTTTCTGCTTTCTAGCAATCAAAATTGTTGAATTCGTGGCTGTTTTCTTAAATTTATTCGATGAACGGTTGAATTTTTGGTGTCAATGGCCTTTTTTCATTCCCTTTCGTTTTTCAACCTTTTCCATCCGTTCGGATTATACTCAATAGGACGAACAATCCTACCAGACGTTACAGTTGCTATCTCATTTTTTTCAAACTTATGTCAATTTTAAAATCATTCTAAATGCAATCATCGAAACCAGATCCAAAAGCCGTATTTTTGATAACTTGTGAAAAATGAAAACAGCAAACTCTGAAAGCAAATCAAGCCCCAGGAAAATGGTCGTTTTTTCACTGGGTACCCGGGGCGATGTAGAGCCTTTTCTGGCAGTGGCGCAAATCTTGAAGCAGCAAGGATGCGAAGTAATTTGTGCTTTCCCTGAACAGTTTCGGCAATTGACCGAACAAGCTGGTTTTTCATTCAGTGGTTTGAGCAAACAGTTTCTGGAACTGATGGAAGGAAAAGCCGGGCCGATTGCTTTGGGAGGGAAAGGATTTTTTCGACGATTGGTTGCTATCATTCGCATGTTTGTCAAATCAGAAAGCGTTCAAAAAATATTGGTTGACCAACAATATCGCCTCCTTGAGCAGGAAAAACCCGATTTAGTCATCTACAGTGGAATTTGCGCCTACCCGGTGATTTGGGGAATGGCTAACCCGGGTAATACAGTCATGATCAGCCCGGTGCCTTGTTTTATCCATCCGGTAAAAACCCGGGCAATGCAGGGAATTCGGGGCAATCTCGGACCATTCCTCAACAAGCTTACCTATCAAACCTTTAATTGGATTTTATTTGGCAACATTTATCGCACCACGAAGCGCTATCACAAGCTGTTCCCTCAAGTGAAATTTAGTCCGTGGAGCATTAAGTCCAACTTCCTTCGGAATGAAAAACTTTGGTATTCCGTGTCTCCAACCCTTTTCCCCCGCCCAAATTACTGGCCTAAACAAGCAGAGGTCATCGGGCATTTGGAACGCGAGCAAAAACACGAATGGACTCCCGAACCATCATTGAACGACTTTCTGGAGAAATATCCTAAAATTCTAATGATCACTTTCGGCAGCATGGTCAATCCTGCACCCGAAGAAAAAACCCGTATCATTCTCAAGATCCTTGCAAAGCACCGCATTCCAACGATTATCAACACGTCGTTTGGCGGTTTGCAACGGCCAGCCAATTTCCCCGAGCAAATCTACTTTGTGGAAGACATCCCCTACGACTGGGTTTTCCCAAAAGTGTATGCCGTCATTCATCATGGTGGTTCAGGAACTACACATACCGCACTCAAATACGGTTGTGCCAGTATGATTGTTCCACACATCCTTGACCAATTTTTCTGGCACGATGTGATCGTTAAACTTGGAGTTGGCCCAAAAGGATTGCCTATATATAAATTGACAGAGAAAAAGTTGGAGCGTCGAATTCTGGACTTGTATACAAATGACAACTACCATAAAAAGGCTGGGCTAATTCAGACAAGAATGGCTGATGAAGACGCCGAAAACAGGCTTTCAAACTTGCTTTTGTAACTCTGAATAATCGATCGAAACAACTAGCAGACCAGCGAATTTGGAATGGCAACAAGATATTTTATATCTTTGAGTTATGGACAAAATAAAACAACAGACCAATGCCATTAAAAAACTATGTGTGCAATATCATGTAGAAAAAATGTATGTGTTCGGGTCCATTTTAACCAGCCAATATAATTAAAAAAGTGATGTCGATTTTCTGGTTCAATTTTCAAATATAGAAAGTTCTGAATATTTTGATAATTACATGGATTTAAAAGAAAAGCTTGAACGTTTATTTGAACGAAAAATTTGATTTGGTTGAAATTCAGACGGTAAAAAACCCAATTTTAAAACGTTCGATTGAACGGGATAAAATCCTAATTTATGGACGAGAAGATTCTAAAATGGCTATGCCATCAAAGCTGCTATCGATGAATTAGAGAGCTTTTTCTCAGGTACACCCAACGATTTCAATCAATATAAATCGAATACAATCCTCAAATGAGCCGTTGAGGGAGATTTGGAAATTATAGGAGAAGCTGTTAATCGAATTTTAAAGCAGGATGAAAATTTTCGGATTGAAAACGCCAAAAGAATTGTCGGTCTTCGAAATCCAATTATCCACGCTTACGATAATATTTCTGATGAAAATATTTGGGCAATTCTATTAAAACACATCCCACGACTCAATACGGAGATTGAGATACTAATTCACGAATAGGTTATCTTCTATTTGCAACTAAACACCAGTTATTCGCTGTAGTTTTCCATTCACCACCACCCTATCAATACCCATTTTTTGAGCTGACTGCAATGCATCTTTACTCGTGTGAACGATTGGTTCACCTTTGGCATTGAACGAAGTATTGATCAGTGCCCTAACGTGGTATTTTTCGTCGAGCAATGTGAGCAGATCAAAAAGGTACGGATTCTGTTCCCGGTTGAAAATCGTTTGAATCCGTGAAGTTCCATCCACGTGAAGTGCTCCGGCAAGTTCATCTTGCATTTCAGCCAAAACATTAAAATCGAGCAACATGTACTGACTGAGTGGGTGAATTGTTTCCAAGCCAGTAAAATACCGGGTGTTTTTTTCAAGCATGACCGGGGCTACAGGTCGATACCATTCGCGCCCTTTATGCTGCATACTGATTTTTCGAGCCAGCTTTTTGCTGTTGGCCAATCCAACCAGGCTGCGGTTTCCCAACGCTCGCGGACCGGCCTCTCCATGCCCGTTGCAAAGCCCAATGACCTGTCTTTTCATTATAGACATGGCCACTTCTTCCAAATCTTTCCCGGAATAGTCAAAATCTGATTCCTGCAAATTCCAGTTATTCAGGTAGGGTGCATGAATCTCCACGCGGCCATGCTTCTTCCATTCTGCGAAAGCAGCGGCTCCGAGCGCCAATCCCGAATCTTCGCAGCAGGGCGGGATAAAAACCTCGTCAAACAAATTCGATTCAATCAATCGTGTGTTGGCTACAATGTTCAAAGCACATCCACCCGAATAATACAACGTTTTTACGTCGGTTTGCTTTTGAAGACGGTCAAAAATTGCAATCGTTTCCCGGACAAAAAGCGCATGCAAAGTGGCTACCACATCTTGTAAAAAAGAATTTTTTGCATCAAAAAACCGCAAGTCTTCATTAAAATCAGCCTTGGCTTGTTTGAAAAAGACTGACTTCTTTCCCCAGATATTCTCAAAATATTGGTGCTTTTTCAACCATGCCTCCAACTCGGTTCGGTAGCTGCCATATCCAGCCAATCCCATCATTTTTCCTGGCACCGAATTCTGTCCACTCAGCTTTTCCCCAATGATGGCAAACGCCAATGCATTGGCATTGAAAATGGAGGTGAGGTATTTGTAATTCCAGTGCGCTTCCAGTTTTTCAATCCGTCCATTTTGAAAGCGCCATGCAGAAAAGTTGCTCTCACTGGCGCCACCATCGAAATGCACCAGTAAACTGTCATCTTTGAAGTTACCGAAAAAAGGCAGGCAAGTGAAAACGTGCGCCAGTTCATGATTTAAGACCCAGGCTTTCACATTTTTTCCGAACCACCAGCAACGCCCTTGCTCAGAATCAGTCGCTAATGATGAATTCAACGGCGCTTCGAAACGCACATTGCCCTTTGTTGTTAGAAAAGTACGCCCAACCGCATTGTCCACAAAAACAAGGTCGAAATCCTCCCCCAGCAATTTTTTTTCTTTTAATATTGATGGAATTTGTTCATGCAATCGATTATCACGCTTCCGGCGTGAGATCCGCTCCTGCTGAAGAAAATGGGTCACACGCCCCTCCTGCATAATGGCCAGGTTGTGATCATGAACATACAGCGGATGCTCAAACATATCCCTGTCCTGGATACCATAAATAGCCAGTGTCGCTTTTTTCGGATCCATCAGGTAAACTGCAGGTAGATGATTATGGCAACAAACAGGTACATCAGCAGGTTACTCCAGAAAGCTCGCTTCTGAAAAATCAAATAGTTTGAAATTAATACCGTCAGGGGTAGTGCCATGATGATCAGGATTTCCTGCGACACAGCCGGAACCAGCATCAGCAACGCAAAGGCGATTAAAAAGATGAGGAAGAAAATCTGAAAATATTTTCGTGTGCTGATTTTCTTTTCATCATATTGATTGAGTAGAAAAACGCTACCCAATAGCGTGAGTACCGTTAAAAACCCCAGGTAAACCTGAAGTTGAATATTTCCACGTAAAAAATGGTTTTCATGGTTGAAGTTGGCTACAATGGTGTGATTGAAGACCGACATTTGCTGAGTTAGAAAATAATAGGACCACGCAAAAAGCCAGGGAACAAACAAACCCAATATAGGGAGGATAAAATTGCGCCATTCCGGACTTTTCTTTATCAAGGTGAAGCCGATCCAGATGATAGGGAAAAAGAAAAGCAGGTTCAGGTAGAACAGCGAACCAACGCCCATGAAAAACCCCGCTTCAAAAGCATTGGAATGAAATTTCGATTTATCGTAGGATTGAAAAATTCGATCGACACTGAGTAACAGAAACAGCAGCCCAAAATAGACAGGATGCAGCGAATGCATGGTCAGCAGTCCGCTGATAATCAACACAAAAATATTGGATGGCAAAAAGGTTCGAATGCGAATAAACGCATAGGTAGTGTTCAAGCGTAAAATAAGAAAGGCCATGGCGATGACCAGTAACATAGCCACCAAATTGCTCACGAGCACTGACTGACCAATCAAATGACGAATGGGCTTGTATAAAAACATCTGATCTTCGCCCGGGAAAAAGGGGAAAAATGATGGATGAA
>DATFMO010000560.1:0-7501 GCA_035266925.1 Sunxiuqinia sp.
CACGAACAGTTTATGAATGGTCAGGGAGAGAGTGAATTGCGCCGATTGATAATTTTTAAATTTTTCGAATCGCGCTAATTATTTCCGTTCTGGAGCGAATTTCTAAGTCGCTTCATAAGTCGTTTTCCCCGTGCTTTGATCCCTCCGGTAGCATGGTATTCCATCTCATGCTCAATGATTTCAATCAGCTCTGGTTTGAAGCCGAGTTCTTGCTCCGAAATCTGATACAGGATTTGCATGGCATGTACACGGATGGCTACAGGGTGTTCGGCATTTGTCAGTTGTTCAATGGAGTAGTCCAATAAATAGGGCAGGTGTTTTTCAGGAATGTCATTCAAACTGATGATTTTCAATAAATGCCGGAGTTTGCTATTGTCCTTCAGGATTTTCGTCGCTTCAACCATCCGATCGAAGTAGCAATTGATGAATGCCGGTCGTCGTTCATGAATTTTATCTGCGATCCACATGGCTTGCCAGGTTCCTCGTCTCGTGTCATATAAAGCCAAATCAATTATCTGTTCGATTTGATCTGGATGATCCACAAAGAAATTGGCCAAAATTGGAACGTTTTGGCCCGATATCAGAAGGTTGTATAGTTCATCTTTAGTCATTGACTTTCATTTCAAAATGAAATACAACTTAAAGATAATTCAATAGGTGTTGTAAGTAAAGCTTATGCCGGCTTAGGCAAAATAATTACGATGGCTGAAAACAACATCGCCCAGCCCAAAATGGAGAGCACCATGTATGCGAAGACATGTTTCTTCCTGGAATAATAGCGATTCAATAAAAACGCCCCGAGAGGAATACTCAATATAACAGGTGTAGCAATGATGATTCCCACAAATCCGTACTTGTTTCGGAATTTGATAAACATGCGTTTTTTCCGGGTAGAAGTCGGAGCTTTGGGTTTCAACTTCCGGAAAATCCAGTTCATATCAATTTTTAAATACTTATTTGCGAAATAAAACACGTCTTCTTTATGACTTTTTAAATATCGAATGATTACAGCACTCAAATAATAAAAGAAGAAAAAACCACTCAATCCACCCACCGTAACTGCGATAATCGCTTGGGTCAGGTCGAGACCGATTAACAGGGCATAAGGAAAGGTGATGAAATATTTGACGGTCGCCAAAAAGAAAACATGAATTAATTTAATCATTCCTACTACATCCATTCTTCACAAAATTTAATCATGTTAATAACCTTAATTAATGACGTCAAAGATCATGAAAAAGTTCATCGGTTGTTCAACCATAGATTGAATTTATGATTTCTTAACGTTGGAGTGATCAATTATTTAACGTTGGAACCGAAAATCTATCGGGTGAGGGTTTAAATGAATTTCCATACCTTTGACGAATAAGAGAAAAACAAAAATCATACCTTTTTAAATTTGATAGAATGACACAAGAGAAAACATGGTTTCATGAAGCAGCATGGTCGGAGGGAATTCAGGTTGGCGCTCATGGAGGAACAGATATAAATAACTTCTACAACCAATATCATAAACGTCCTGATTTGTGGAAAGCGGTTTTCGAATTTCTAAAGCAGGATCTGAAGAATCTTGAAAGTGGAAAGTACCCAATTGTTAGCGATGAGGCGTTTGCTATGGTCATGGAGTACCAGACCAAGCAACCGGAAGATGCCAAATGGGAGGCTCACCGAAAATACATCGATCTGCAATACATCATTGAGGGAGAAGAAAAAATGGGCGTTTTGCCATTGGAACATGCAAAAAATGCCTTGGAATATGACGAAGAAAGAGATTTGATCTTTTTTGGGGAAAATGATGGGGAATTTTTTCACGCCTCTCCACAGGTTTACTTTTTATTTTTCCCCTCCGACGTTCATCGCCCTTCAGTATTAGTCGAGGAACCTGCAAGCGTGAAAAAGTTGGTCATTAAAATTGCGGTTGCCTGATTTGACTTTCTCAGAAATATTTTTGGGTTTTCAGCAGTTCGTAAATCGTTGTATTCATCAGCAACAGTAGAAACAAGTATCCAAAATCTTCCACTGGGATGGTGAAAACATGGATGCCCAGAATGTGCGCCGGGTTGTATTCCACAATTGGTAGGCTGGTCAGCACACCGTTGATAATCAGAAAAGGGATGAGGCTGACCAGGTACATGCCGTAAAATTTTGTGAGGTGTTGTTTGAAACGGTTCCTGAAAATGGTGTATCCCAAATAAATGGCGGCAAATAGAAAGTTGAAAAACGTGTAGAGCTGCGTACGATGGAAATAACTCAGTGCAGCGAATAGAACAATCAGTGCCAGGCTAATTGCCGCAAACACGTTGTTGTATTCGAACTTTGGGAGATAAAATTTCAATGTTTCATAAATAAACAGGCAAGCATACGGAATGACCAGGAAAAATAACCATTCTTCAACAGGTAGCCCTTTAAAGTCAAGCCCGGTTGTGTACTTCGGATTAAAACTCCAGATGCCGGCCTCGGTAAATTTGATGTCCCACAAAATGAACACGGCCCCGGTTACGATAATGGCCGGGAACAGGTATTTCCAACGGGTATAAAAATGAACGTTCTTATCGAAACTGAGGACCAATGGCACAATCAACACCAGAAAAAGTAATCCGGCGTACGTGTAATGTTGCAATTCCATTTACAGGATGTTTAAAGCATTCTTAAAATAAGCATTGGCCAAAAGATACATTTTTTTTGTGTTTGACACGCGATAACGTTGCTTTAATAGTTGTGATGGTTGTGCTTTTTTAATTTTCCAAAACAGGCGCAAATAATAAATGTAAGCCAGGTACACCCCGAAACGTACTTCTTTTTTCAGGGCTTTTATTCCCTGGTAGGCTTCACGGAAATTTTGTTCGATCTCTTTCTCAATCTTGGCTTTGCTGATGGAATCGAAGTGGTTGAAGTCGATGTCTTCAAAGTAAACCCGGCCCTTGTTTTCAAAGTCATCCTGGGCATCGCGTAAAAAGTTTACTTTTTGAAAAGCGGCACCAAGTTTCCGGGCCGGCTCAACAAGTTTGTTGTACTTTTCGGGTTCTTCGAAGTAAAACACGCGCAAGCACATCAACCCAACCACTTCTGCTGATCCGTAAATGTAAGTTTTCAGTTGTTTTGGATCGTAATTGTTGTGATAAAGATCCATCTCCATGCTCAGTAAAAAGGCGTCGATTAGTTTGCGATCAATGCCATATTTCCAAACAGCTTCCTGGAAACTGTCCAGAATAGGATTGATGCTGAATTTGCGTTCAATGGCTTTGAAGGTCTCCGCTTTAAATTCGTTGAAAATTTCCTGTTGATTCTGTTCAAAGAACGTATCTACAATTTCGTCGGCATAGCGCACAAAACCGTAAATACTATAGATGCCTTTTCTGAATTTGGGACTTAACATTCGCACGCCCAGTGAAAAGGAGGTGCTGTAATTTTGCGTCGTTATCCGACTGCAGTCCAGGTTATTTTTGCGGTACAGTTCCATGGTCTTTGTGTATTCGTTCGGTTACTAATCTTGAGCTGATGATTGTCATGGGCAGTCCGGTTCCGGGAGTGGTTGAGGCACCGGCATAATAGAGGTTGTTGAACATTTCATCTTTGTTGGATGGACGAAACCCGCCCACTTGGTTTAAGTCGTGAGCAAGTCCCAGTCCACTGCCCCGGTACAGGTTGAACATCTTTTCCCATTGCAGCGGGTCGAGCACGGTTCTCGATTCGGTATGCGCTGCGAAGTTGAACCCGGTTCGTTCTCCCAAATCACTGATGATAGCATCGGCGATTTCCTCGCCATCTTCCCAATCGGTTTTGTAACGCAGGTCAGGAACGGGGCACAATATGAAGATACTTTCCTTTCCCTCTGGTGCATAAGCCGGATTGTGCATCGACTGGATGTTGACATAATAATATGGCTTATCCAGCTTGATGGTGTTTTTGAAGATTTTATTGGCGTATTCTTTAAAATTTCGTCGTAAAAAATAATTGTGATGATACATGTGTGTCACCTTGGTGTCCAGCCCAAGGTAGATGGTCAACGGCGCCAGTGTCCACTTTTTCTGGTCCAGCTTTTCTTCCGTGAATTTTTTCCTGTTCAGCACTTTCCCGCGAAATGAAGCCGCATCTGCATTCACTACAAACAGGTCGGCTTCCCACTTTTTACCAGTCGTGTCGTAAAAAGCGGTCACGCGGTTTTTCTTTTCTTCAAAGCGGTCAATCTCCACCCCGAAATGCATCTTCACATTTCGCTTTTTCAATACATCGACAAAACCTTCCACAATTTTATACATGCCGCCCTTCACGTTGTGATAACCATCGTGTACCAATTCGGTGTAGTTGAGCATGGTGTAAACGGCTGGTGTATCAAAAGGAGTTGCCCCCAGAAAAAATCCAACCAACGAGAAAATCACTTTCACCTCAAAGGAGTCAAAATGCTTTTCCATTTCGCGCCACATCGAATACAACATCTTCGGTGCATGCCGCAATGGAACCCGTGTTAGTTGCAGCAGGTAGGACAGCACACTGTTGAAATTCTGCTTGATGACAATGTGTTCGGTATCGTGGAAAATCTGACCGGCTTCATTTAAGAAGCGAGTCACTTTCTGCTCCAACCCTGGCTCTACATTTTGAAACTCAGCGGCCAACTTTTTCAGGTTTTTATAGATGAGGTAGGATCGGGTATCACCCTCGAAGTGGACGGAGTACAATGGGTCAAGTTCCACATAATCAAAAGGTAACTTCATCTTGCAATAGTCTGCCAACTCCTGAAACTCATAACTCATACTGAAGAATGTTGGAGCCATATCGAATTTGAATCCATCTTTCTCCAATAAATTCAATCGTCCACCAGGGCGATGATATTTTTCAACGAGTTCAACCTCGTATCCATCGCTTGAAAGCCGCATTGCTGTTGCAATCCCTGCGAGTCCGGTACCAATAATGAGTGCTTTTCGAGTCATTTTTGTTTAATAATTATTCAAAATAGTTAAACAAATTAATTCGAAAATGTTTTAATAGGTAGAGGATTTTTTTTCGAACAGGGGTAAAATTTTTTAAATTGACGACAATGAATCTCCGTGCAATTGTTATAGGATCAGGCGTTGGTGGGCTGGCTGTAGCGATCAGGCTGGCCCGCCTGGGCTGTCGGGTTGATATTTATGAGCAAGCTGGGCAGGTTGGTGGCAAAATCCGGGAGCTTCGTCAAGATGGTTTTCGTTTTGATACTGGCCCATCCTTATTCACTTTGCCTCATTTGGTGGATGAATTATTAGATGAAGATTTGCGCTTCACCTACAGAAGGCTGGATGTGGTCACCAAATATTTCTATGAAGACGGAACACAAATCCAGGCTTTTGCTGATGTACATCAATTTGCAGATGAAATAGAGCAGAAAACGGTTGTTCCAGCTTCGAAGGTTTTATCCTACCTAAAACATGCTGCCTTGATTTATCGGCTCACGACGCCCATTTTTATTTTCAACTCGTTTCATCGGCTGAGCAAATTGCTGACCTGGAGAAATTTGTGGCGGGCTTTGCAATTTTTACGCTTGAAAACTTTTTCGAGCTTACACAAGGTGAATGAGAACTCATTTCCAGATGAGCGAATTGTGCAGTTGTTTGATCGGTATGCGACATACAATGGCTCCAACCCATACAAAACACCGGGTACCCTCAGTGTGATTTCACATCTGGAGCATAACTTAGGAGCTTACTTCCCGGGAAACGGAATGTATCAAATTGTCCAATCGCTAAAGGAACAGGCAGACCGGCTAGGTGTCAGTTTTCATTTTAAAACACCGATTGAAAAGGTTTGGCTAGATGGTAAACGCCTGAAGGGTGTGGTTGTAAATGGCGAAAAGCAAGCGGTCGATGTGGTAGTGAGTGATGTGGATATTCAACAATTTTACACGAATTTGCTACCGGATACCAGGCGGGTTTCAAAAATGGAACAGGTGGAGAAATCAAGCTCGGCGCTGATTTTTTATTGGGGAATGAAAAAGTCGTTTCCTCAGTTGGATTTACACAACATCTTCTTCAGTAAAAATTACAAGGAAGAATTTGATTGTTTGTTTGAGCAAAAAACAATGACCGATGATCCGACGGTGTATGTTTTTGTGAGCTGCAAGGAGAATCCGGATGATGCACCGGCAGGTATGGAGAACTGGTTTGTGATGGTGAATGCACCTGAAAATGTGGAACAGGACTGGACCGAATTTCGACAACAAACCCGGAAAAACATACTGAAAAAACTGGAGCGAATACTAGGTGAAAAATTGGAGTCTCAAATTCTTTTTGAAAACGTTCTGGATCCGGTTCGAATTGAAGAATGTACAGGTTCGTTTAACGGATCAATGTACGGACCGAGTTCGAACAGCCCATTTTCAGCATTCAACCGGCATCCCAATTTTCGGCGCGATATTCCCGGTTTGTATTTTGTTGGCGGAAGTGTGCATCCCGGCGGTGGTATTCCCTTATGTTTGTCGTCGGCCAAAATTGTTGGCGAAATGGTCGAAGAGAAATTAAAAAAAGCATGAAAGAGCAACCATCCATTCAGCGAGCAGTCAAAATCATCCTGGCCATTTTGTATGGGGTGGGCATGGTCGGTTTCAGTATTTCCACTACCTACGAAATTTTCGTTCAGTTGACGCCTCTCAATTTGTTGCTGACGTTGATTGTACTCCTGTGGTTTCATGATAATTGGAACACGAAATCCGTCTTTCTATTTTTCGCCGTTACCGTGATCGGTTTTATGGCTGAACTGCTTGGGGTGAATTCCCAAATTTTGTTCGGGCACTATGAATATGGGGAGGCGCTGGGCGTCAAAATTTGGAATACGCCAATTATGATCGGCGTCAATTGGTTGATTTTGTCGTACTGTATTGCAGTGTTTCTGGGCCGTTTTCAACAACAATGGTTTTTCCCGTTTTTGGCTGCTGCTATCATGGTTGGCTTCGATGTGGTTATGGAACCAGTCGCCACCAATCTCCGGATGTGGTCGTGGCAAACTGAACAAATTCCGTTGAAAAACTATTTAGATTGGTATCTGGTTTCGTTTTTGATTTTTACACTCATACGTGCCAGTAAAGTGAATTGGAAAAACCGTTTGGCAGCTTGGATCCTACTCGTCCAGTTCATTTTTTTCGTCGGATTGAATATTTATTTTAAGCTAAACGAATGGGCGTATTGATTGCTATAGTCGTGATTCTTTGCTGGCTGCTTCATCTGCTGTACAGTTTGTTTGTTCTGCAGGTTGAAGTGGGTTCAGTAGGACTGTACTTTCACGTGCTGGTACAGGCTTATTTGTACACCGGCCTTTTTATCACCGGGCACGATGCCATGCATGGATTGATCAGCAACAGCCGGAAAGTAAACACGGTGTTCGGTTGGATTTCCTCGCTTTTGTTTGCTGGGCTTTCATACAAAAAACTACGTACGAATCATTACAACCATCACCAGTTCCCTGCCACTGAAAATGACCCGGACTATTACATCAAATCGCAGAATTTCTTTGTTTGGTGGGCGGTGTTTTTGTT
>DATFMO010000561.1:0-11833 GCA_035266925.1 Sunxiuqinia sp.
TTAAATGACTAAAATATTACTCTAAATCGTTTTTATTCTGATCTACTCCATCAACGACTTTCTCTTAGCCAAGGTATCGTGGTTATTTTTCAGGTCGTGCCAGTCAACCATTTTCGTTGGATTAATCCCATTGATGTATGTTTCAATATTGGTGTAACCGTCACCGTTCATATCGCCATTGGCATCGGAAGGATCATTCGGATTCAACCCATATTTTTTCTCCCAGGCATCCGGCATTCCATCCTTGTCCGTGTCTATATAAGGGGTTCCTTTGTAGTCTGGGTAGCCGCCTACCTGACGAATATCGGTGATGATTCCGTATTTATAGGAATCTCTTCCCAACCGGCGATGTTTAAATTGTGGCAGATTATCAATCTCGGTATAATTGCTGAGATCAACTTGATTGGTGCGAACCTGCTTCACAATACGTTTGTCAACAGCATCACGAACAGGCCACGTTGCACCGACATTAGCCAATACAAATTCATAGGCATCCTGGGCGCTCCTTACGGTTACATGCGGCATGTTGAAGCGTTTATTCCAGCGAATCACATCAAGATATCCATTGGCATCAGGATGACTTCCTACTTGGATTCCTTTCCAGTTATCTGCAGTCACATCCGGCGCGCCATCGACATAGTTACCTTCAACCCAAACTCTTCCATAAATGGTTTTTCCATCTATTTTGAAGCGAGATTCTGGTTTCACAATACGGTGCATAATGGGGCCACCTCTCAACTTGGTCACAGGACCTGGCTTGTAATAGTTGTTGATGATGTTATAGCGGGTCATGTAATCTCCACCATCTGTGGTCCGGTGGTACCAGTTGTACACCACATTGTTCACAAAATTGAACGTACCGTTCATCCCGACTGACGGATTCCGTCCGGTATTGTTGGCCCACAGATTTCGGGTAAACATACAGTTTTGACCACCCAAGGTGCTTCCAAAGGCGTGGTTCCAGGTATCCAGCGCTTCAGAGAAAATACTGTTTTGAATGGTAATATCAACCGTTGAATATTTGTGTAGCCTAGCTTTTGGATTCCCCGGGCTGTCTGTGAATTCATGGCGATACAAGCTCATATTTTCATCCAGTCCCCAGCTCGCTGACACGTGGTCGATCATGATGTTTCCAACGGGATTACCACCAAGCGAATCATCACGTCGTCCAACCCAGGTCTGGCCACGACGAAAACGCATGTGGCGAATGACCACATCGTGCGTATTGATATGGACTGTTTCACCAGCAATACAAACACCATCTCCTGGAGCAGTTTGACCTGCAATTGTAATATAGGGGGCATTAATATTTAGTGGGCGTTTTAGATGGATGACTCCGGCGACATTGAAAACAATGGTACGGGGACCTCCTGCCTGACAGGCTTCACGGAAAGTACCCGGTCCGTCATCGGCCAGACTGGTTACTTCGTACACTTTACCACCACGGCCACCAAAACTATACATGCCGCCTCCCTCAGCCCCGGGGAAGGCAGGGATGTCCGCCTGTGGCAGATCATAGGCACGATGGGCCCACGGCTGATAAACTTTAAAATGCTTGGTTCCTTCATACACTTTGGGCCATGCTTTTGCCCAAGCAATGCTATCCAGTCGATTCCATACGCGATTCAGGGAATCAACTTTAGGTTGTACTTTTTCCATGGAAGGATACTGTGCCTTAACTGCAGTCACACCTGCCACCATCAAAATAAAAATTCCTACAAATACTTTCTTGATCATTTTGTATTATTAATTGGTTTAAATTATTCGATATCTAACAATTAAATATTTCAGTTTTCAATTTGTTCAGCTCCTATTGTTTAACAATTTTCCGCGAATATATCTTTTGATTTATTGATACTGCTTTTACAAGATACGTTCCAGCAGGTAAACTTCTCAGGTCAATCGTATCTTCACCTTCAGGCACATTGACTGATTTAAGCCGTTTGCCATGGAGGTCAAAAATCTCCATATGATTGACTTTAACACCTGCCCTAAAGTGTAATTGATCATTAACAGGATTGGGATAAATTTTAAAATCGTCCCCTCGATCAATATGCCTGCTACTGGTCAATGACTTGAAATGAACTTGCAAGGATATATTTGTACTGTCTGTTTCAATCCGAATACTCTTTTCTGTGCTGTAGGTGGTTGTATCGCCGGTCAATGTCCATCTTGAAAATTGATAACCACTTGCTGGTGTTTCTGTTAATGTGACAGATGTGTTGGACGGATAAATACCGGTGCCGGATATTTTTCCAGTCAAATAGGGACTGGGCATGGCGGCTATTCGAATGGCTGTCTGCTTATTTCGCGCGAGTTTTACAATCTGAGAATAGTTGGAAGTGCCTCTCAGGTCAGCCACAAAAATCTTGCAAAATTCAAAGGCACCGTTTTCCTGCAAATGTGTTCCGTCCGAATTGCCGCTGGGGTAATTCGGGTAAACGCCTGCAGGCAAATTATTATAAATATTGTCAGTGGCATAAGATTTCCCTTTTGAATCCAGAAAAGCCATCGTGCTTGCCTCCATATCGATGAAAGGTACATTCATTGAATCAGCAATTTCCTTCATTGCTTTTGTGTATGGTGCATGCGCCTGTTTAACACTGCTTCCACTCCAATTATTACGTGGAATTGAAGAAATAAGTATCGGGTAAGCGCCTTTCTCCAAGGCACCATTTACAAAGATTTTGATATAATATTTATAAGTTGTTTCAGGATCGGTGTAGCGGCTCGGATCGTTGGTCTTTTCGTCGTTATGAGCAAATTGTATAAAAACGTAATCGCCAGGGGATAAAGCATTGTAAACCTGAGTCCAACGACCTTCATCATAGAAACTTTTAGAGCTTCGGCCTGATGCTGCATGATTACTTACAACAACACTATCACTATTAAAAAACGGTTGAAGTACCTGTGCCCACCCAGTCCGCGGATACCGGCTTGAGTCATATGTTGCAGCAGTACTATCACCAATCACAAATACTGTTGATTTTGAATTATCAGAACCAACAGAATAGGACAATTCTGTTTTGGTCCCATTTGCATTTGTAGCTTCAACTCGATATGCTCCATTTAAGGTGGCAACAATCTTCTGTGTATTTACTCCCTGCAATAATTTACCGTTGCGATACCAGCGATAAGCAATACCAGCAGGAGCAATCAACCTATTGTTCCCTCTATTAAATGTTAGCAATGTAGCTGCTTCTGAATCTGTAAGAACACTCGTTAAAAGCATCACGAAAAGCAGCGTGATTAGTTTGATATTCATAATCGGTCAATTTTTTTCTTCAGAAAGATTTGATTAATACTGAATCAATAAGGCATATACACTCATCAACAACTCAACACACATCAGTTTACTCCAATCACTTTCCAGGAGCATCAACACCAACACACAAACCAATTTTGATGGTATTAGTTGATCCTTGTTTATCTTTCACATTTACATTGATATAACTGATTCCATTGTTTTTTGATTCTGGTGTAACGATCAGTCTTGATCCATCAATATCCAGCTTGAAACCTGCTGCTGAACTTGCACTGAAAGTTGGCTCATTGTACGCTCTTGCATAGTGTGTCAGATCAATTGTCTTCCTGGCGTCGGTCGTCAAATAGTAGTGTGGAACAGCCAACCACTCCAGATAATCCTCCAAGGCTGTGTAGCCATTCCGATCAGGATCAGCATTCGCATCCGAAAAGTCATCCTCCGGTGAATTTGGGTTCGTTCCATTCAGTTTTTCCCACCAATCAGGCAAACCATCCATGTCCGAATCAAAATCTGCCGGACGTGTTATTACTGGGTAATTTTCATACCCCCCAGCGTCAGACTCTTTGTCGATCAGGCCCGGTAATCCAGACACACTTCCTTTGTAAGATACCGTACCGTTCATTGTTTCCCGGATTATCCGTTTGTCATGATCATCCAAAACAGGTTGATTGCATCCTACATCTGACAAGACAGATTTGTACGCATTTTTTGCCGATTGGATTTTTGCATAGGAAGGGAAAAATGGCTTTTCCACAAAAACCTTCCAATCAAGAACTTGTCCGTGCGAAAGTGTATATTTTCTTCCGCAGGTATTGTCCGTTCCATCGCAGGCAAATGTGCCATCTGTATTCTGAAGGATATTGCCCGCGTAATAACAACTTTGAGTTCCTTTCCCGGTTCCTTCCAGTTGGGCGTTGTATGTCAGATGCAATGTTGTCGCAGGTCCTTCTTTGTAATAATTGTTGACAAAATCCACTTGGTGGGCACCACCATCGGTAGCACGGTGTCCCCAATTGTACACCACATTGTTGAAAATATCCAAACGACCGGCGTAGTAACCATTTCCATCGAGCCCTCCGCCAATGCTCCAGTTTCGCCCTGCGCAGTCTGCCAGCAGGTTATGGTGGAAAGTTCCGATATCACCGCTAATGGTTGCCGCGTATCCATGGCTTGTCCCCGGCGGATAATTTTTATGCCCTGCAATGTTCAACGCCTCTGAAATCAATGTTCTTTGTAAGGTAATGTTTTTGGCATTTCTTGAACTGAAAGCTTCATCAATCGTCCAACTGATTGAACAATGATCAATGATCCCATTATTAACACCGGCCATGCCCATCCCGTCATAGGTTCTACCAGCTCCAATCCGGACTCTAAGAAAACGGGTAATTGATTCCTTACCAACACCCACCGGAGCCGCCCTAAAACAAATTCCTTTGCCCGGCGCTGTTTGCCCGGCAATGGTGACAAAATGATCGCACACCAATCGACTTTTCAGATAAATAATACCAGAAACGTTGAATAAAACGGTGCGGGGTCCTGTGCCAGAAGTAACTGCTTCCCGGAAACTACCGGGGCCATCATCATTCAGGTTGGTGACATAAACCACTTTGCCACCACGTCCACCGATTGCAAAACGGCCATAGCCTTCAGCTCCCGGAAATGCCAGGTGACGCGGCTTAAAACTCCAAATTTTTCCTTTCGTCACTGTGCCTTCAGAATCTCTTTCGTCGACACGCCAGTAATAGGTATTCAGGTCGTATAATTTTTTCACGGGATAAGATAAATGATCGGCAGGAAAATTTCCCTTGCAGATATTTACGTCATCAGTTGTTGCCGTTGCAACGGCTGCTGAATCAACACCAAAATAAAGGATGTGGCTAACCACATTGCCATCAAATGCAGGTTTCCATTGAAGTTTGAATTCACCATTGTCTGCGTTTGCATGAAGATCGTGATTTGCCGGAACCGGCTCCCGAGCCTGCTTTTTGAGACTTGGAGTGTTAAGTTCAAAACCGTCAATACAGACGTTCCGATTGGCTGTTTTCCCTGCAGTTGGTACAAAACCAGGATCAGCTTCAAACCGGAGCACCATCTCCTGATTATCGTGCAGCACATTCAGTTTCGTTTCTACAATGGTAGCATTGGTCCTGACTATTGCCTGAACAGAGCGACTTACCTTGCGATCAAGCAACTTCCCATTCAAGTACACATTGATTGGCGCGTGAATCGCTTTCGTACTATCTTCCCACACGTTGTGATAGGTCTGCAAAAGATGAACACCTTTCGGCAAGCCTTTAATATGTAATTCGATGGCCGCACCAACGCCTGGGTGAGCTTGGAGGTCCTCATTTTCAATTTGAACACCATCGCTGACCAACCGCATAAAGTATGGCGATTGAACCAACTCCTTCGACCAACTTGAACGCAATGTTGCACCTGCCGGCTTCGTTGCCTTTAAAATAAAAGTTACTCCTGAAACTGTAATGGAATCACAGCTGGCTTGTGGAATAACCCAAGGCGTATAGCCTTTCACATTGACTTCGGACGGGCGACGTCCGCCAATATTTATATCGACTTTGGCAACCGGTTTCTGGGCCTCAACAACACAACTTAATATCAAAAAGAAAAGTAGAATTTTATATTTCATTTGTCTATATTTTTTATCTGCTTTATTGATTTTTTGTGCGATGAATACTCATTCGAATTCCTCATCGTTCGATTTATTTTGATGTTCACACCAATTCACTCGAAGATATCAACTTGATTTTCAACGACACAAAACTGAATCATTTTACTGAAAACGTTTACATAAATAGCCATAAATTCTTCAACTACCAAAACAATTCTGCCAAAATAGAATTCATTAACAAAAATGAGCTAATTTGCGATAAATAACACAACCACAGCTTCTACTTTCATCGTTAATCAAGCTGGAAAATGGAATTTCAAAACGACCACAATTATAGAACTCTGCAAACTTAAAATATTTTTACCAATCTAGAATACAACAATTTAAACATAAAACCGGAAACATTGTTTGATTGAATAAAATCACAAACGCGGCAAATCAAAATTGTCAATTTATACAAACTCGAATCAATTTTGGCAGGGAAGATTTTCACGATATTCCTACTGCAATCTATTAGCTATTGTAAATATAAAAACGTTTACAAGAAATTTGAATTTGACTCATTCGAACCACTGTGAATATTCCACTGGCTGCAACGACTGTAAAAAACTTTTAGCGTCATATGATCGTCCAGCACTTTCACAGTGTGACTGGTAAACGTTCCTATATTTCCTTGTCCCGCGTGATCATCAAAAGTGATATCGTTTTGTCCTTACTTTCTCCAATTAAATGCAGATGTGTAAAAAATGAATCAATCAGTATTTTCTCCTTGTAAACGCCATTTTTTATGGAGATCACTTTATCTCTGAAAAGAAGGCTTTATCATTTCGGTTGTCCTTCTTCCATTTCTAAAAGTCTTACCTGATCTTATTCTGCTGAAAAATGGTAGGTTCTACCCTTCTTTGTCTCAAAATCAAAGAGCTTCGTTTTGGGCAACTTAACCTTTTCCAGTTGAACACCGTCTTTGATTAGCGGATTTCTAATTTGCGCCTGCTGAAACAATTTATTTGGATTAGTCGTTCTGTCGCCAACTAGCTGTAACTCCGCGTCTCCTTGCAGTTCGTTAGCCAACCGCACCCGACAGTTTCCTCCGATGGTTGAGTGAATGGTCAAATCGGTCAGCTTCCCATTTTCCCATGATAAGTCGACGACAAAACCACCGCGGGCACGCAAACCGGTTACGCTTCCAGTTAGCCAGGCATCCGGGAGCGCCGGCAATGGGTAAATATTTCCATCCTGGCTTTGAAGCAGCATTTCTGCCATACCGGAAGTGCAACCAAAGTTCCCATCAATCTGGAAAGGCGGATGCGCATCAAACAGGTTTGGGTAGGTTCCGCCGTGCTGCCCTTTTTTCTTCATTGGAGCCGGCGACAGTTGATCTTCAATCAGCTTATAGGCATGGTTTCCATCCAGTAAACGGGCCCATAGGTTGACCTTCCATCCCATAGACCACCCGGTAGATTCGTCGCCACGATAAAGGAGCGAGTTTTTAGCTGCTTCAAAAAGTCTGGGGTGTGTGAATGGTGAAATCTGGTTGCTGGGAAACATGCCATACAAGTGCGAAACATGGCGGTGATGTGAGTTCTTATTGTCCCAATCGTGCAGCCATTCCTGGAGCTGTCCGTATTGGCCAACCTGCATCGGTGGCAAACGATCCAATTTCATTTTTACGGTATCAGCAAAGGCTGTGTCCTTTCCAAGGGTTTTCGATGCAGTAATCAGGTTCGAGAACACATCAAACACCAGCTGGTTATCCATCGTATTACCGGCAGCCATGGAAACACCGTTGTGATGCGAGTTCTCGGGTGACATACAAGGAGCAACAACCAGCCAGTTGTGGGTAGGTTCTGGCTGCAATACATCGACATAATACATGGCCACACCTTTCAATATTGGATAGACATCAGCCAAGAATTGTTGATCGCCGGAGTATAAATAATGGGACCACAAATGCTGGCTCAACCAGGCACCGCCCATGGGCCACATGCCATAAAAAGCACCATCAACCGGGCCGGTGATCCGCCAGATGTCGGTATTGTGATGCAAAACCCATCCCCGGGCTCCGTACATCTTTTCAGCTGCATCATGTCCCGTTACCGACAAATCTTTGATCATCGAAAACAGCGGTTCTGTCATTTCCGGCAAGTTCGTTGGTTCGGCCGGCCAGTAGTTCATCTCCGTATTGATATTGACCGTGTATTTGCTGTCCCATGGCGGAGACAACTGGTAATTCCAGATTCCCTGCAAGTTGGCCGGCTGGGTACCGGGTTGCGATGACGAGATTAACAAATAGCGTCCGAACTGAAAGTACAATGAGGTCAATTGTGGGTCGTTTCCTGATTTGAAATCTTTAATCCGTTGGTCTGTTGGATTTTTGATGGAATCAGTCACGCCCAAGTCCAGTTTCACCCGGTCAAAGTACTTTCGGTAATGATCAATATGCGCTTGCTTAATTTCATCGTATGATTTTGCGGCAGCTCCTTTCAGATAGTTTTCGGCCACCTGTTCAGCATTACCGCTAATGTCTTCATAATTCTTAAAATTGGTTCCGATAGAAATAAAAATAGTCGCTGAATTTGCACCTTCAACCCGTAAAGTGGAATCCGTCTTTTCGACCTTTCCCCCATCAACCCTGGGCAGGAAACGTGCATTGAATTCAACTTTCCCTTTTTTGTCTTCGTTGGATTCTCCTTTGCCAGACAGAACCAGGGTGTTGCCTTCGACCGTGATGTTCTTGACCGTGTGCGGACTGGAAGCTTTCAAGGTAAAACTGATTTTTCCTTTTTTGCTCGCAGTCAAGCGAACAGCCATCACCTGATCCACTGCGGTTGACAGGTATTCCCGCTTATAATGAACACCACCAGCATCGTAGCTGACCGAGCTGATCGCATTGGCGATATCCAGGTCACGGTAGTATCTTTTCACCTCCCCCTGATCCTCAAAATCAATCCAAAGATCGCCTACAGTCTGGTAAGGCATCCCGTAGTTGTTACCTTCCGGCGCATGACGAGGAATGCGGGTCATCGTCAAGTCCTGCGCTTCTTTGTACTCGCCTGCAAAAATCAGCTTCCTGACCTTGGGAAGGATTTCCCGGAATCCAGGTGGCAGATTGTTGCCAGGTCCGCCTGCCCAAACCGTGTTTTCATTTAGTTGTATGTGTTCATCTTTCGGCGTACCAAAAATCATGGCGCCAAGCCGGCCATTTCCAATAGGCAATGCTTCCTCCCACAGTTTGGCCGGCTGATTATACCAGAGTTTCATCAGATTCTTTTTCGCTGATTTTTGTTGGGTACACGAAAAAGTGATAGCAAGAAATAATACGAATAGTTTAGTTGTATTCTTCATTTTTGGTTGTTCGTTGAATAAATTCGTAAAAATAGAAAGTAAACCGGAAAAGCCCTGACTAATTTCTCCTTTGATCAATTATTTCCGCCATCGTAGCAAAACGTGTCAATTGATAATCTAAAAAAGAACCAAACTGTTGTCCCAAAATTTAATCCATTATTCACGGTCGGAATGACTGGATTCGAAGCAGCGCCCACGTCGTCGCGAATGACATACCCTACCAGTCTGAACTACATACGAATTATTTTTCCCATTTACAGTGATCGCATTTACTGAAAAACCCTTGGTAAATATCCCAAACAAAACGTCATCTAACATAAGACAAAGATAGGCTTATCCTAATTCCTGACCACCTATTACCATAATCTATTTTAAAATGCGGAAATAAACCTTAATTTTAAAACGATGAAACAATCGATCAAATACTACATAAACCTATATCACAACTTCGGGAAAGGCCTGTATGAATGCTGGATTTATTAGTTTCGCACCCTAATCCACACGGATTGTGTCTATCACCTCTTTAGTTGAAAATGATCAGGATACCAGGTTCATAAATATGAAATCGAAATTGGATGTAAAAACAACATGAGCAATGACTTACCTTACTTCAGGTACGCTGATGTACTGATGATGAAAGCAGAATGCTTGCTTCGAACTGAAAAAAGTGATGAAGCCGCTATGATTGTTACCCCGGTGCGGGAACGTGACTATGACGATCCGAAAAAAGCAAAGGGAACCGGGGCTGAACCTGAAGGAAATACGTCAATCCACTACGGGGCGCTGGCTGAAAATGGGTACATCGCCGATCCGCGCGATCAAACCCTCGTTCAATATGTTCGATTTCTTGATGAATTGGGATGTGAATTCGCAGCTGAATTTCGTCGCCATACTGACCTCATACGATTTGGTGTTTACCAGACCAAAAGCTGGTACAACCACACACCTATCGGTGACTATACAACCTTATTCCCAATTGGAGAAGAAGAGTTAAATACCAATCCAAACCTAAAACAGAATCCGGGTTAACAATAATATTCTATCTTCCCTGTAAAATAAGAAAGAGAATCAGAAACTGTACCTATGAAGCTTACGAAAAACAGGACCTACCTATTATGTGCAATCCTCTTATCAGGACTGAACATTCAGGCGCAACCCTCAAAACCTACATTGGGCAATGAAATGCTGGACTTTAAAACACCAACCTTCAACCTGCAACTGGTCAAATCATCTCAAACAGTTTCGGAATTAAGGCCGACAACTGTGCCAGATTTCGATTTCACGCCACACGACCGTATTGAAAAGCGTTCAGCAGAGGGGTTTTACCACTTGGGCGATTTGAACCTCCGGGTTCGAAAAATTTCAGCCGACAAATGGATCAACTGCTCAACAGCGGCCAACCGCGCACCGGTTGTGGCATTGTCACCTAAAAATGACAACGTCTTGGTCGAAGCCAATCTGACCAGCATCCTCCCCGACTCGCTTCCTCTTCAGGTCATCCGCAAGTGGAAGAAAGAAGGTGATCAGCTCGTGCTTAGTTTCGAACTGACCAACAATTCAAATGCACCGGTAGAAATAGGAGCACTTGGAATTCCCATGATCTTCAACAATGACATGAACGGCAAAGACCTTGATCAGGCACATGCCCAAAACGTCTTTTACGATCCGTATATCGGAATGGATGCCGGTTACCTGCAAGTTGTACGCCTCAGCGGCGACAGTCCGGTGCTGCTGGTTGTTCCTGAAGGAAAGACACCTTTTGAAGCCTACCGTCCCCTACTCGATGACCCCACGCGTCGTGGAATCACCTTCGAAGGCTTTCATGAATGGATGGTGCACAGCAAAGCCTATGCTGATCAGGAATGGAAAGGCGTGGAAGAATGGAATGCCCCCACCTCCAAACAACTTCAACCCGGTGAAAAATACACCATTGGCCTTCGCTTCATACTGACCGACAAAGTGGAAAACATTGAAAAGGCGCTGATTGCCAACAAACGCCCGGTTGCGGTTGGCATTCCCGGATACGTGCTTCCTCAGGATGTCAAGGCCAAATTATTCCTGAGCTCCCCGGAACAGGTCAGTTCGATAAAAACGGAACCGGAAGGAGCGCTTGAAATCAATAAGCAAAAACCAACAAATGACAAATGGACAGCTTACGAGGTGCAGGGAAAAACCTGGGGACGTGCCCGCCTAATCATTACTTATGCCGATGGGGTACAACAATCCATCAACTATAAAATTATCAAGCCCGAAAAACAGGTAGTGGCCGACAATGGTCATTTTTTAACCACCAAACAATGGTTTGACCAGCCGGATACCTTGTTTCACCGCAGCCCGTCGGTCATTACCTACGACTACGAAAAACAGCAACAGGTCACACAAGATCCGCGCGCCTGGATTTGTGGATTGAGCGATGAAGGTGGAGCCGGCAGTTGGCTAAATGCCATCATGAAACAGCTGGTTGAACCCAATCCACAAGAAATCAAAAAAATGGAAAGCTTCGTCAACCAAACCCTGTGGGGCGGTATTCAGTACAACAAAGGAGCCCATAAATATGGTGTACGAAAAAGTATGTTCTATTACGAACCCGATTC